>CBINCZ010000245.1:0-4685 GCA_966249295.1 uncultured Gemmatimonadales bacterium | reverse complement strand
GCTTTCACCGGGGTCACGAGCGGGGAAGGCCCTCGACTCTCGACTCTCGACCCTCGACTCTCGCTGCCCTCACCCGAAATTCGACAACGTCTCCAGGATCTGGATCACCGCCGGGCCCAGAATGATCACGTAGAGCGCCGGGAAGATGAACAGCACCAGCGGGAAGACCAGCTTGATGGTGGTCTTGGCCGCGGCTTCCTCGGCGCGCTGGCGACGCTTGGTGCGCATCACGTCCGAGTGGGTGCGCAGCGCCTGGGCAATCGAGGTCCCGAACCGGTCGGTCTGGATCAGCATGGCCATGAGCGACTTGATGTCCTGCAGGCCGGTACGCTCGCCCAGGTTTCGGAATGCCTCGTCACGCGGTGTCCCGGCGCGGATCTCGAGGTTCACCAGCGCCAACTGCTCCGCCAGCACCGGGCTCACCCGTTCGATTTCCTCGCTCACGCGGGAGATCGCCTGGTTGAGGCCGAGCCCCGCCTCGACGCACACCACGAAGAGATCGAGCGCGTCGGGCAGCGCCTTCTGCATTTCCCGCTGGCGCCTGGTGATGCGGGAGCGGATCCAGAAGGTGGGGAGCACGTAGCCCATGAGGCCGGCCCACACCGCGGCGAGCACCGCCACGCTCCAGCGCTGGCCCAGCGCGGGCAGCAGCAACAGCATCCCCGCGCCCAGCGTGAGCGGGAGCCCGATGCGGAGGCCAAGGTAGAGCGGCACCGCGCTGGGATTGGGATAGCCCGCCTGGATGAGCCGGAGCCGGAGTGCGCTGGTGTCGCGGTGCCCCACCTCCACCTTTTCGCCCAGCGCCTGGATAATGCCAGCGAGCCGCTCGGCCTGGGCCTGACGCCGGCGCCGACGCATGATGTCGGGGAGCGTCCCGGCGCCGGCCCTGAGCTCTTCCAGCCGCGCCGTCACGGCAGACGAGCGCGATGGCGCCAGTTCCACGAAGAAGAGCACCGTGGCGCCGACAGCGATGGCGATGAAGACGGCGACGATAATCAGCATCTAGATATCGATGTTTATGATCTTCCGGATCCAGAGGAATCCGAGGATCTGCATGACGAACGCTACGCCCAGCATGACGCGACCCAGTGGATGCACGAACATGCGGGAGCCATACTCGGGATTCATCAGGTAGATGATGGTGCCCACCACGATCGGCAGCAGCGCCAGCACGTAGCCGCTCATGCGGCCCTGGGCGGTGTACACCCGAAGCTGGCGGCGGATGGTGAAGCGGGCCCGGATGACCGACGCGAGGTTGTCGAGCACCTCGGCCAAGTTGCCGCCCACTTCGCGCTGAATCAGGATAGCCGTCACCAGGATCCGCACGTCCACGATGTCCACCCGGTCCGACATCTCCTGGATGGCGTCGTCGAACGGGACGCCGAAGCGATTCTCTTCGAAGGTGCGGCGGAACTCGCCGGCAATCGGCTCGCCCGATTCGTCGGCCACCATCTTCATGCCGGAGGACAGCGGGTGGCCGGCGCGGATGGCGCGGCCCAGCAGGTCAATGGCCTCGGGCAGCTCCGACTCGAAAGCGTAGAGCCGACGAGTGCGCCGGCGGCGCATCCAGAGGTAGGGCAACCAGGCAAAGATGAATGCCACGATGATGCCGACCAGGATCCGCGAGCTGACCAGCAGGGCGGCGAGGCCGCCGCCCAACCCCATGCCCAGGATCAGCATCAGGAACGACCCCACCGTCATGCTGGAGCCCGCCTGCTGGATCATGAGCTGGAGGTCGCCCAGCGTGGGAACCGAGGCGGTGAGGTCCTGCATGAACTGGCTCTCGCGCGCCGCGCGGCGCAGCAGCCCGCCGCTTTCGGTGGTGGCCTGCATCAGCCCCTTCTCGAACTTCTGGAGCTGGCCCACCAGGTCCTTCTGCCGCTTCCGTTCACCCAGGAACTCGAACACCAGCGCCACCGCAATGGCGCCGAAGGCCACCGCCACAAAGACGAGGCCCGCCGAGAGCCAGGTACTGAGGGGGATGTTCACCGGCGCTCCCACGGGGCTGCGTGCTTCTTGTCCTTCGCCTGCTGCTCCAGGTTGGAGAAGAGCAGGTGCGACAGGTCGATGCCGTAGGCCTTGAGCCGTTCGGTGAAGCGGGGCCGGATGCCGGTGGCCCGGAAGCGGCCAATGACCCGATCGTTCTCGTCGATGCCCATCCGCTCAAAGGCGAAGATCTCCTGCATCGTGATCACGTCGCCTTCCATGCCGACGATCTCGGAGATCGAGCTGATCTTGCGGCTGCCGTCCGAGAGACGCTGGGCCTGGATCACGACCTGGATGGCGCTGGCGATCTGCTGGCGCATGGCCTTCTCCGGCAGGTCGAGACTGGCCATCGAGATCATGGTCTCGAGGCGCGACAGCGCGTCGCGCGGGCTGTTGGCGTGCAGGGTGGTGATGGAGCCGTCATGGCCGGTGTTCATGGCCTGCAGCATGTCCACCGCCTCGGCGCCGCGGCACTCACCCATGATGATCCGGTCGGGCCGCATGCGGAGGGCGTTGATCAGCAGGAGCCGCTGGGACACCTCGCCCTCGCCCTCGATGTTGGCGGGGCGGGTCTCCAGCCGCACCACGTGGGGCTGGCGGAGCTGCAGTTCGGCCGAGTCCTCGATGGTGAGGATGCGCTCGTTGGCCGGGATGAACGACGACAGGATATTGAGCAGCGTGGTCTTGCCGGCGCCGGTGCCGCCCGAAATCAGGATGTTGAGCCGGGCCTTCACGATGCCGCGCAGCATCTCGAGCATCGGATCGGTCAGGCTCTGCATCCGGATCAGGTCTTCGCCCGCGTAGGCGTCGCGCTTGAACTTGCGGATGGAGAGGTGCGGGCCGTCAATGGCGAGCGGCTTGATGATGGCATTCACGCGGGAGCCATCGGGCAGGCGCGCGTCCACCATGGGAGAGGAGTCGTCGATGCGGCGGCCCACCGCGCTCACGATGCGGTCGATGACCTGCAGCAGGTGGCGGTCGTCCTGGAAGCGGACGTCGGTCTTCTCGATCCTGCCGTTGCGCTCGATGAAGACGCTCTTCCAGGTGTTGACCATCACGTCGGAGATGTCGGGATCATCGATCAAGGGCTGAATGGGACCCAGGCCGAAGATCTCGTCCAGCACCTGCTTCACCAGCTCTTCCCGCTCCTCGAAATTGAGCGGTACCGACTCCTGCCCGATCAGGTCCAGCACCACCTTGCGGATGGCGTCGGTCACCTGCTCGCGGGTGAGCTTGTCCAGGTTGGACAGGTTCAGCCGTTCCAGCAGCCGCCGATGGATGCGGCTCTTGATGGACTGAAAGGAGTGCTGGGTGTCGGCCGTGGACTCCTTGCCGCCAGTGGGCGGCCGCAGGTCGCCCCTGCTCGGCGGCTCAGCGCCCGGACGGCCGGACGGCTGGGCGGCTGGCTCGGCAGCCGGTTGCGCCTGGCGGGCGGCGCGCTCCCACGGGAGGAGCGGGCGGCCGCCTTCGTCGGAAGCGGGCTTGGCGGGTTCCGTCATGATTTCTTCCCTTCTGACTTGCTGCGGAAGCGGCCCATGACCCGTCCCATCACGCCCTTCGAGTCCCGCTCATCCTGCGGCCGAAGCCCGGTCACTTGGGCCACCAGCGTCTTGATGTCCTGCGAATAAGGCGATTTGCCGTTGAGCACCACCGGCTTGCCGCGATTGATCGAATCGATGACTGCCGCAAAATCGTTGGACAGGGTGCGATAGACCTTGAGCCCGATGGTCCGCTCCACGTCGTGGATGCTGATGTCCCCGTCATCCTCGTAGCGGTTGACCACGAGCCGGATCTGCTCCTCCCCCCGCGGCAGCGCCCGCTTCAGCATGGGGAGCCCGCGCTGGATGTTGCGCAGCGAGGGGAGGTCGAGGTTGGCCACCACGAAGATCTGGTCGCTCTGGTCGATGGCGGCGAAGGTCATCGCCGAGAAGCTCTTGGGCGTGTCCACCACGAGGTAGTCGTAGTGCTGCCGCAGGAACTGGAGGATCTTGCGAATCTGCTCGGGCGAGACCACCTCGGCCCGCTCGGGATGGAACGGCGCCGAGAGCAGGTGGACACCGGACTCGTGCTGCTCGATGTAGGAGGCGAGCAGACCGGAGTCCATCCGGTGAAAATTCTGCACCAGGTCCACGAAGTTGAAGCGGGGCTGGATGCCGAGCACCAGCGCCACCTCGCCCAGCTCGAGGTCGAGGTCCACCAGCAGGGTGCGCTTGCCGGTGAGCCGGTGGAGCACGATGGCGGTGTTGGCCGCCACGGTGGTGGAACCGGAGCCGCCCTTGGAGCTGAAGAAGGTGTAGATCTTGCCCGGCTTCCGCTGCCGCTCGGTCTGGCGCCCGAGCTGGGATTCGAGCCGCTCAAGCGCCTCGGCCAGCGCCTCGTGGGTCACCGGCTTGGGGAGGTAGTCGCCGATACCGGCGCGCATGGCCGCCAGCAGCAGCTGGGGCGCGAGCTCCGGCCCGACCGCGATGACCTTGAAGCTGGAGGTGTCATTGAGGAACTGCACGAACTTGATCCCGAGATCGGGATCGTCCTGCAGGTCTACGATGACGATCTCGGGAACGGCCTTCCGGAGGTGCTCGACCTGGGCTTCGTCGAATTCATTGAACCCGACCGGAAACTCCAGCACCAGCTCCACCCCCGACTCCGGATCTGCCAGGTGATGCCTGACCTGATCCTGGAAGGCGGGGTCGGTGTTGATG
>CBINCZ010000244.1:0-4686 GCA_966249295.1 uncultured Gemmatimonadales bacterium | reverse complement strand
TACATCTGCGGCGAAGAGACCGCGATGCTCAACTCGCTCGAGGGCAAGCGGGGCAACCCGCGGGTCAAGCCGCCCTTCCCGGCGCAGGCGGGTGCGTTCGGGCTGCCTACCACCGTGAACAACGTGGAAACGCTGGCGGCCGTGCCGCATATCCTCAATCGCGGCGCCGACTGGTACAAGGGACTCTCGCTCGGCAATCCCAAGAGCACCGGCACCAAGCTGATGTCGGTGTGCGGCCACGTGCAGCGGCCAGGGAACTATGAGATCACCATGGGCACGCCCATGAAGGATCTCATCTACGACATGTGCGGCGGCATGCGCGAGGGCCGCAAGCTCAAGGCCGTCATTCCGGGCGGCTCCTCGGTGCCGATCCTCACCGCCGAAGAGGCGGAGGGGTGCATCACCGACTACGAGGGCGTGGTCGAGGCCGGCTCGATGCTGGGCTCAGGCGGCATGATCGTCATGGACGACTCCACCGACATGGTCTACCAGATCTGGCGGCTGGCTCGCTTCTATGCGCATGAGAGCTGCGCCCAGTGCACCCAGTGCCGGGAAGGCACCGGGTGGACCACGCGCATCCTCGCCCGCATCCTCGCCGGCGAGGGCAAGCCATCCGACTACGAACTGCTGCTCGACCTTTCGAAGAACATGACCGGCACCACCATCTGCGTGCTCAGCGATTCCTGCGCCGTGCCGATCGTGAGCGGGATCCAGAAGTTCCGCAGCGAGTTTGAAGCTTACATCCGCCGCGAACGCGAGCCGGCGCTCGCGCTCGGGCCAGCGTGAGGTGACATGAGCCAGGAAATGGTGACCGTCACGATCGACGGCATCGCCGTGTCCGTGCCCAAGGGTACGACCATCATCGAGGCCGCCAAGCAGGCCGGTGTGCTCGTGCCCCATTACTGCTACCACCCCTCGCTGCCGGCGCCGGCGGTCTGCCGCATGTGCCTGGTGGAGGTGGAAAAGGCGCCCAAGCTCATGCCGGCCTGCGTGACCACCGTGGCGGACGGCCAGGTGGTGCACGTGCAGAGCGAGAAGGCGCTGGAGCAACGGAAGGGCGTGCTCGAGTTCCTGCTCATCAACCACCCGCTCGACTGTCCCATCTGCGACCAGTCGGGGGAGTGCGAGCTGCAGGACTACACTTTCCAGGAAGGCCGGGCCGCGACCCGCTACACGCCGGACTTCGCCAAGCGCTACAACCCGGTCGAGGACTTCGGGCCCGACATCATCTACGTGCCCAACCGGTGCATCCTCTGCACCCGCTGTGTCCGCTTCATGGGCGACGTGGCCCAGGAGCCCACACTGAATGTGAGTGAGCGGGGCGACCGTGCCTTCATCGGCATCGCGGAAGACCACCGGCTGGACCATCCCTGGTCCGGCAACGTGGTGGATCTCTGCCCGGTAGGGTCGCTCCTCTCCAAGGACTTCCTGCACAAGGCGCGGGTCTGGGACCTGGACAAGACCGCTAGCATCTGCCCCGGCTGCACCCAGGGCTGCAACATTTCCATCGACATGCGCGATGAGGCCGTGGTGCGGCTCAAGCCCCGGCCCAACATGGACGTAAACCGTCACTTCATGTGCGACCACGGCCGGCTCGACTACCGCTGGATGAATCGGGGCGACCGGGTGGAGGCGCCGCTGGTACGGAACGGGACGGGCGCCGTCGCTGCAGTCGACTGGGATCATGCGCTGGATGCGGCCGGGGCAATCCTGCAGCAGGCCGGTGGCCGCGCGGTGATCCTGGCGTCAGGACGCGCCTCGGTCGAGTCGCTGGGACTGGTGCGGAAGCTGGTGGACGGGTTCGATGTCACGGCGGCCGTCAAGGTGCCGCTCGGCGAGGAAGCGCCGCTGGCCGGCATTCCGGGGCTCGCACTCCGGCGCGAGCGCGTGCCCAATCTCGACGGCGCCCGTCTGCTGGGCTACACCGCTGATTGGGAAAGCGCGACAGAAGCGGCGCGGTCGGCCGCCGTCGTCATCGTGCTCGATGCCGACCTGTCCGAGGGCGAGGCGAGTGCCGTCGCTTCGTCGAGCGGGAAGGTGATTGCGCTCTCCACCCTGATCGCCGACTGGCATCAGCAGGCGGACGTGGTGCTTCCGGTGACCACCATGGTTGAGGAGAGCGGCGTCTACATCAATCGGGACCAGCGGGCCCAGCGCTTCCAGCAGGCCAAGGCGCCACCCGCCATGGCCCGGCCGGCGTGGTGGGCCGCCGGCGAAATCCTCGCGGGGAAGGGGCCGGACCCCGATTCACCGTCGTCCGCCGCAGAGGCATTCGAGCTGGTGGCGCGTGGCGTGCCGTCGCTCGATGGACTCACCCATGATTCGCTCGGCTGGAACGGCCAGGTGGTGAAGAGTGGGGCGGAGGTGAGCGCATGACGCCGGAAATGAAGGGCTTCCTGCTGCTCTCCGTCATCAAGCTGATCTTCGTCTTTACCGTGGTGATGGTTGGCGTCGCGATGCTGACACTCATGGAGCGGAAGGTGTCGGCGTGGATGCAGAACCGGCGGGGCCCGAACCGGGTGGGGTGGGCTGGCCTGCTGCAGCCGGCGGCCGATGGTCTCAAGAACATCCTCAAGGAAGAGACCATGCCGGCCCGCTCGAACCGGGGGCTCTTTGTCCTGGCGCCGGCACTCTCCTTCATTCCGGCGCTCATGCTGAGCGCGGTCATTCCCTTCGCCGCGCCGCTCAACCTGGACTTCGATTTCACCCTCGGGCCGTTGGGCCGCTTCGTGTACCAGGGCGCCATGCCCATGGTTGTAGCCGATCTGCCGATCGGATTTCTCTTCGTCATCTCCATCAGCTCGATGGGGATCTACGGCATTGCCCTGGCGGGCTGGGCCTCCAACAGCAAGTACAGCCTGCTGGGCGGGCTTCGCGCCAGCGCGCAGATGATCAGCTACGAAGTGGCCATGGGGATGAGCCTCATCCCGGTGCTGCTGCTGAGCGGGAACGTTTCGTTCTCCGAGATCATCGCGGGTCAGCATACGCTCTGGTATGTGCTTCCGCTCTTTCTCTCGTTCTTCCTGTTCCTGGTGGCGGGCTTCGCCGAGACCAACCGGCTGCCGTTCGACCTGCCGGAGGCGGAGTCGGAACTGATCGCCGGCTACCACACCGAATACAGCGCGATGAAGTTCTCGATGTTCTTCATCGCCGAGTACGCCAATGTGGTCACGGTGAGCGCGATGGTGGCCACCCTGTTCTTCGGCGGCTGGGACATTCCCTTTACCCACTGGGATGAGTCGGGCACCTGGCTCGCCGTGCTGGTGAGTGGGCTCTTCTTCTTCGTAAAGACGTTCTTCTGGATCTTCTTCATCATGTGGATCCGCTGGACGCTGCCGCGCTTCCGCTATGACCAGCTCATGGCGCTGGGCTGGAAGGTGATGCTGCCCCTGGCCCTCGGCTACATCATGCTCACCGCCATCGCCCTCTGGGTGCTGGACTCCGTCGTGGGCGTGTCGAGCGAGCTGGTCCGGATGGGCGTGCTGACGCTGATGAACGTAGTCCTTGCCGTGTGGGTGTTCCGCCTGCTGGACCGCGGGGCGCTCATTTCCGGTTCCGAGTCGCGCCGCTTCCGCATCCAGGCGGCCAGGGCGGCGGCCAACGCAACTCTCGTCGGGCGCGGCGACGCGCCGGTGGCTGGCTGATGGCAATTGGAGTCAAGGTCCTGAAGCGCCCGGAGACGGAGGTCAGCTACATCCGGGCCACCCTCAAGGGGCTGCGCCTCACCTTCAAGCACATGTTCGAGACCAAGGTGACGATGCAGTACCCGGAAGAGAAGGCGACCCGCGATGATCGCGGCACCTGGGCGCTCTCGCCGCGCTGGCGCGGCACGCACCGGATGCTGACGGACGAGCAGGGACGGTCCAAATGTGTGGCCTGCGGGCTCTGCCCGCAGATCTGCCCGTCCAACTGCATCAAGCTGGTGCCGGGCGAGGACGAGCAGGGCAACCGCTATCCGCTGATCTACGAGATCGACGAGTTCCGCTGCATCTTCTGCGGTTACTGCCAGGAAGTCTGCCCCGAGGAAGCCATTCACGTGGGCCAGCATTACGAGAACTCGGAATACAGCCGGTCCCGGCATGTCTACGACCTGGAGCGGCTCCACGCGCAGACCCACGCCGTGTCGACGCTCTGGGATCCTTCCGACCCGGCGGGCGAGTGATGGCCACGTTCATCTTCTACTTCTTCGCCGTCGCGGCCGTGATCGGGGCCGCGCTCTGCGTGGTGCAGCGCAGCGCGGTGGCGTCGGCCATGTGGCTCATGTCCACGATGTTTTCGCTCGCGGCGCTGTTCATTTTCCTGCACGCCGAGCTGCTCGGCATCCTGCAGATCCTGGTCTACGTGGGCGCCATCCTGGTGCTCTTCCTGTTCGTGGTCATGCTGCTGAACCTCGACACCGTCGGCCGTGATCTGCGGGGGCCAGCCGGGGTTGGTTCGGCGATCGCCATTGGTGGACTGCTGCTGGTCGAGCTGATCGTCCTCTGGCGCTACACGCCCGAGCGCATCGTCACCGAGCTGGCGCGAGTGCCCGCCGGCATGACCGTGGCCCTGCCGGCAAAATCGGCGGTGGAGATAGCGGTGAGCCAGCAGGGCGTCGTGGGCGCGCTGGCGGAACCGATGTTCCGGACCTACCTCATCCCGTTCGAGATCACCTCGCTCCTGCTGCTCACGGCGCTGGTCGGCGCC
>CBINCZ010000243.1:0-4702 GCA_966249295.1 uncultured Gemmatimonadales bacterium | reverse complement strand
GTGTGATGGGCGTCGAGCGTCGAGTGTCGAGCGTCAAGCGTCGAGCGCGAGACGCCTGACGCTCGACGCCCTACGCCTTACGCCCTACGCCCTACGCCTTACGCCTTACGCCCTACGCCCGTAACAAGCCTCTGACTGTACCTCATCCCGTCACCATCGCGGAATTGCTGGCACCCTGCCACGATGTCCCGCTCGATGGCGGCGCGCACCTTGTCGTCTGCGCCGGCGAGGATCGCCGAGAGCGGCGTGCCACTGATGTACTGGGCGAGGAATTCTGCCGGAGGTGGAAGGCGGAATTCGAGAGGCTGGGCCTCAACCCGCAGCGGCTCAACGCCAGCGTCAGCTAGCAGGCGTTCGACCTCGCGCTCCTTGTGCATCGCGAAGATGGCGTACACGAAACTCTCGGCCTGTGCGCCGACATGGCGGCGCATCGTGTCGGCCACGATCTGGAACAGCGGCCCAATGGGGCCGGGGACGTTGATGGCCACTCGGCCGCCGGACCTGAGCACCCGCCGCATCTCCCGCAGGGCCTGCAGTCGGTCGGTCATGAACTGCAGGCCCATCTGGCACAGGACCACGTCGAACGCCTCGTCGGGCAGTGGCATGGCCTCGGCGCTCGCCTCGTGCCATTGGATCCCGAGTTCCGCTGGTGCCACGCTCCGTGCGACGGCGAGCATGCCGGGGTTGATGTCGAGGCCAGCCACTGCACCGGCTGAGCCTACCTTCCGTGCGGCGAGCCGGGCGACCACACCGGTGCCGCATGCAACGTCGAGCACTCGCTGGCCGGGCTGCAGCTCCGCGGCATCAATCAACATCTCAGCGACCGGGCGGCCGATCATGGGGACGAAGTAGCGCTCGTAATTCTCCGGCACACTCCGGGGAAACGAGTGATCGAAATGCTGTGTCATCGGATCTCCCTTTAATCCGATAGTACGTCGCAGGCCGCAGGTCACAAGGTCGCGCCCACTTCCCATCCATCTCCCACACCACTATCGAACACAGTGGACGTGAAATCCGGATTGGAGGGGCAACGATGCTCGACTTCTGGCACACCTGGATCTGGGCGCTGGTGCTGATCGCCGCCGCGGTGGTGATCGCCCTGCTGTTGCATAGCATCACGTATAGCGTGCTCAGCCGGCTGACCGGCGGGACCCGTAACGCGATAGACAATGCCTTCGTGCGGCGCACCCGAGGGCCCGCACGACTCGCCCTGCCGCTGCTCGCCTTGCTGCTGGTGCTCCCCAGCACCCCGCTGGCCGACGGGCTGCGCGGAGCGCTGGCCCACCTGGTCGGCATCGGGTTGATCGCGTGCCTGGCATGGGTGATCGTCGCAATGGTGGACGTGGTGGGCGACATCATGCGGGTCCGTTACCGGATCGACGTGGTCAACAACCTCGAGGCCCGCCGCATCGCGACCCAGATGCAGGTCCTCCGCCGCACCGCCATGGTGATCGTGACAATCCTGGCAGTCGGCGTCGCACTCATGACCTTCCCCACCATCCGGCAGGTGGGGACGAGTCTCCTCGCTTCCGCCGGCATTGCCGGTCTCGTCATCGGCATGGCGATGCGGCCCACACTCTCCAACGTGATCGCCGGGATCCAGATTGCACTCACCCAGCCGATCCGGCTGCAGGACGCCGTGATCGTCGAGGGCGAATGGGGCTGGATCGAGGAGATCACCACCACCTACGTCGTGGTGAAGATCTGGGACCTCCGCCGCCTCGTGCTCCCGCTCACCTACTTCATCGAGCATCCCTTCCAGAACTGGACCCGGACCACCGCGCGCCTCCTCGGCTCGGTCTACCTCTACGTGGACTACAGTATCCCGGTGGACGAACTGCGCGCCGAGCTCAAGCGCATCGTGGAAAGCACCAAGCTGTGGATGGGCCAGGTCTGCGTACTGCAGGTGAGCGATGCACGCGAGCGCACGGTGGAACTCCGCGCCCTCGCCGATGCGAAGGACTCGGGCACCGCGTGGGACCTCCGCTGCCTGATCCGCGAACGCCTCATCGCATTCATGCAGGAGCATTATCCCGACTCACTGCCGAGAACGCGGGTGGAGATGGAAAGGGAGACGGCTGGACGGCTAGACGGCTAGACGGCTGGACGGCTGGACGGCTGGACGGCTGGACGGTCAGACGACTAGTTCTCACCCTCGGGCACTAACCGTCTAGCCGTCTAACCGTCCAGCCGCCTACTCAACCAGCTTCCCCACACTCGACACATCCCGCATCAGCGCCGCGATTTCGGCCGGGATCGGCGAGATGGGCTCGGGCGCCAGCCGGCCCGGGCCGGACCAGACAAAGTTGACCTGCAAGGATGGGTCGAGCGCCGGATAATCGGATCGATTATGACAGCCACGGCTCTCCCGCCGCTCCAGCGCTGCCTCGAGCGTGGCACGCGCCGCGATCATCGAGGCCTTGAGATCGAAGGCGTGGGCGAGGTCCTGAAAACCTGCCAGGTCGGGATGGACGCCAATTCCCGCGCTCCGTTCCTCGATCTCGCCGAGCTTGTCGAGTCCCTGTTTCAATCCGGACTCATTACGCACAACACCGGCATGATCGGTCATCAGGTTCCGTAGCGCTCGCTGCAGCGGCCGCACGGTCTCTCGGCCGGTAGCGTCGAGCAGTTGGTCGATCTCGTTGCGCGCATCGTCCTCGGCGCCACTCGATCGACGCTGTGCCCGGAGCTGCGCCGAATATACTGCTGCCGCCTCACCCGTGATCCGCCCATACACCAGCAGTTCGATGAGTGAATTCCCGCCAAGGCGGTTGGCGCCATGCAGCCCGCTGGAGGCCTCGCCAATCACGTAGAATCCTTCGACATCAGTGCCGTGATCCTCCGGACGCACCCAGACCCCGCCCATCGAATAGTGCGCGGTGGGCGCGACCTCGATCGGCGTGGTGGTGATGTCGAGCATCTGCAGTTCGAGCAGCGTCTGGTACACCCTCGGCAGGCGCTGCATGATGAGCTCGCGCGGCAGGTGCGACAGGTCGAGCCACACACCACCATCCGGCGTCCCCCGCCCCTGCATTATCTCCGTATACTCGGCGAGCGCCACTCGATCGCGCGTGGACAGTTCCATGCGTTCAGGGTCGTAGCGCGACATGAACCGCTCGCCCTGGGCATTGCGGAGGATGCCGCCTTCACCGCGGGCTGCTTCCGACACCAGGGTGCCGGCCTTGTCCTCGGGCTCAAGCAGGCCCGACGGGTGAAACTGCACCAGCTCCGGATCCCGGATTCGGCAGCCGGCTTCGCAGGCCAGGCGCCAGGAATCACCGGTATTCTCGTCCCGTCGCGAGGAGGTGCGGCGCCAGATGCGGGTATGGCCGCCGGCCGCCAGGATGACCGCGTCGGCATGGATGACGTAGCGATCGCCTGTTTCCAGGTCGAAGCCATACGCCCCGAAGACCACATTGTCGGCCACGAGCAGCCTGGTCACGTACACACTGTCCAGGATCCGGACCGGCAACTGAGCGGCCCGGTTCACCAGTGCGCGCTGGATCTCGAGGCCGGTATAGTCGCCGGCAAACGCAGTGCGCCGGTACGTGTGCGCGCCAAAGAAGCGGAGGGAAATCCGGCCATCCGCTTCGCGCGCGAATGGCATCCCGTAGCGCTCCAGGTCGGCGATGCCCTGCGCCGCACCCTCCGTGACGATTTGCACGGTGCGCGGGTCGGCGAGCAGGTAGCTCTCGGTGAGCGTGTCAGCCGCGTGCTGCTGCCAGGTGTCCTCGGGGTCCATGGTCGCGAGCGCGGCGTTGATCCCGCCCGCCGCGAGCGACGTATGGGCGTCCGACTTTCCACGCTTGCTGAGGACAAGCACGTCAGTCCCCCGCTCGGCCAGTTCGATGGCGGCGCGAAGCCCGCCGCCGCCTGCCCCGATAACGAGCACCGACGAGGCGATCCGGTGTGTGGTGCTCATGCCATTTCGCGCTCCGGTTTACGCAGGAATGCGCGCGGCTGCCGCTTCCTGCAGGGCCCTGACGAATGCATCGGCGTCGGTCCAGTCACCATCGAACCGCTCACCATTGATGAAGAACGTGGGCGTTCCGTTCACCCCGCTTCGTACCCCGCCCATGAAGTCTTCACGCACCCGCTCGGTGAGCTCATACGAATCCAGGTATCGCGCGACGTCCTCGGAACCGGCACCCGCCAGTTCCGCGTAGCCCAGGAGCTGCGTCGTGTGGAGCGCGTCGGCCGAGTCCCGCTGGTGCTCGAAGATCAGGTCATGCATGGCCCAGAACGCCTCGGGCCCCGCGACCACGGCCACACTCTCCGCCGCGATGGCCGCAGGCAGTGCGTCGGGGTGCACCCGCGTGAGCGGGAAGTTGCGGAAGACGAAGCGCAGCCGCTCACCCATCCGCGCCTGCACGGCCTTGACGATCGGATATGCCTGGGCACAGTACGGGCACTCGTAGTCGCCGTACTCGACCAGCGTCACGGGAGCGTCTTCCGGCCCCTGTGCATGATCGTGCGGGCCGACCGGTGTCTGCAAGGTTGTCATGATGTGACCCCAAGGTGTGTGGCTTGCTCCGTACTCATCGACTCGAGTACCGAAAGGATTCCATCGGCGCCCGGGTTGACGTCGATTGGCGACAGGTAGCTCCACCGGACAGTGCCGTCGGCGTCTATCACGAACAGCGCCCGTTCGGAAGTGCCGTCGGCCTCGCGATAGACGCCATACTGGCGAGCGACCTCGCCC
>CBINCZ010000242.1:0-4712 GCA_966249295.1 uncultured Gemmatimonadales bacterium | reverse complement strand
GCATCTCTGGGAAATCGGCCTCGGCACCGTCGGGGTCGTGCTCGCGACTGCCTGGTTTGTCACCCACATGCTCGTGGTCGTCCGCGCCGTAGGATCAGTCCAGATCCTCCGCGACGTGGGCGGGCTGCAGTTCCGCGAGGTCGTGCGACCAGCCGCGCTCAAGGGATTCGCGCTCGCGGCTGGCGTCTGTCTTGGCGTGGTGACCGGCAGTGCACTGGCCGGCGAATGTCAGACCGTGCTGCTGGCGCTGCACGGTACGAACTTCGGGATCGTGGAACCGCTGCTGCAGCGCGATGCGGGGTGGTATGTCGCGCGGCTCCCCCTCTGGGAACTCCTGCACACCTTCGCGCTGGCCCTGTCTCTCCTGGCCCTCATGGCCGCCGTGATGCTCTATGCGATCATGGGCGCGCTGCGGCTCCAGCGCCGCCGCCCTGCCATCAACGACCATGCGCGCCGCCATCTTGGCGTCCTGCTTGCTGCCCTGGCCCTGGTGATCGCGTGGGGATTCCTCCTACGCACTGATACGCTGGTGGCGGGCGCGGCCATCGGCGAGCCGGTGACGGCCTTCCGGCGCAGCGCGCTGGTCGGGCCGGCGCTGGCCGGCACCGCGCTGATGGTAGCGGCACTCTCGGCGCTCTGGGCGTGGCGTGGCCGGCATGCCCTGGTCGCGGCCGGCTGGGCAGTGCTGGGCGTGGCCGCACTGGTGGCGCGCACCGGCGTGCCGCTGCTGCTCCCCACCCGGTCTACGGTGCTGTCGGACTCGACGATGCATGCGCTCGAGGACTCCGCTTTCGGCCTGGGCGGGGTGCAGGAACGTGACACGATCCGCCTCGCCGCCGCGCCGCTGCTCGACCGGGTGGCCGTGAGCCACCTCTTCGGTGCCCACGCGCAGGTGCTGCAGATCTCCGCGGCCAGCGTGGTCCTCGGCGACGTGGCGCGGCCCGCGTGGCTCGCCCTGGTCGAGCCGGCCGCCGGTCCCGCAAACCTCGTGGCAATTTCCGCCGACAGCACCGGCCCGGGAGGATCGGCGCTCGCCTTCCGGCTGCGGGATTCACTCGCGTATCCCACACTTTATCCGCTGGTAGCGTTCTCCGCGTCGGCAGCGCGACCGGGCGCGCCGGAGACCGCGGCGGTGGATTCCTCGCGCGGTGTCGCCTCGGGTTCACCACTCCGACGGCTGGTCATCGGCTGGGCCACCCAGTCCCGCCTGGTATTCACGGAGCCGCGCACCGACTGGGCACTCCATCCGCTCGCGCGCCTCGAGCGGCTGGCGCCCTTTGCGGCGTGGGCCGGCGTCCGCTCGGTTGTCGTCGACGGACGCGTACGCTGGTTGGCTGACGGGTACGTGGCGAGCGGGCGGTTTCCACTGACGTCGGCCGAGAACTGGCAGGGCGGAACCGACCGAATGGTCCGGGCCGGCTTTCTTGGTGTCGTCGAGCCGGAGACCGGGGCTACGCAGATCTATCTGCGCCCTGATGGCGGGGCACTGGCGGACACCTGGGCCGACATCGCGCGGGGTGTCATCCGGCCCTCAGTGAACCTGCCGGACGGACTCCTCGATGCCGCCGGTCCGCCGCTTGCCCTGGCCGAAGTTCAGGCACGGGTGCTGGTTGACCGGCTGGCCGAAACCACCGGCACCGATCCGCTGCTGCTGGCACAGGCGGGTTCCCAGCCGGAACTGGCCTGGACGCGGTCGGCCCATCCCGTGGAGGTCCGGCAGGTGGCCCTGTCGGGCTCCGACCATCTCTTTGCGATCTTCATCATGCCGTCGAGCGGCCCGCCGCATGTCCTGCTTCAGGGTGACTCGCCACTGGGTTCGCCGTCGGCGCTGGAGCGGATGTGGGGACGGTTTGCCACCCTTGCACCCATCCAGGATTCGGTGGCGGGAGACGGCGGCCAGATTTCCGCTGGAAGTGTGCATCTCTGGACCTCGCCGCAGGGGCTGGCCGCCATGGAAGTCCTCACGGCAGCGCGGCCAGGGGCGCGGCCCGCCGTGGTCTGGGTGTCGGTGGCGCTGCCCGACCGGCTGGGCGCGGGGCGCACCCTTCCGCTGGCCTGGCAAAACCTGCTTGGCAACACCAGCCCCCTGGCGCCAGGGCAGGGCGGCACCACGCTGGAAGAAGCACGTCACTGGATGCGGATCGCTGACGAAGCGCTGCGCAGTGGCGACTGGGGAGCATTTGGGCGTGCCTTCGAGTCACTCCGGGGCGTACTCAGCGCCGGGCACTGAGCGGCTCTTTCCAAACTCGGGGCAGGCCCTACCTTCAATTTCATCCGCTGTCGTATGGTAAACCTGTAGCAGGAGACCCCCTCATGTTCGCTCTCAGTAATTCCACCACTCCCAGGCGCGGATTCCTGGGCCGTGTGGCCCTCGCCGCCGCGGCGCTGGGACTGAGCGGCTCGGCTCCGGCAGTGCTCGCCGCCGAGCGCGCACCTCGGTCCTCATCAGGCACCGATCCGGAACTCGACGCCTGGTTCGGCAAGCTCACCGGCAAGCATCGCCAGGTCTTCGACGCCCCGTTCGCTAACGGTGGCATGGGTGCCGTTTGGCCGAGAGTCTACCTGCTTACCATGGATAGCACCTATCCGGGGGAGGCAGGCAACGCCATGGTCATCCTCCGCCACGAAGCAATTCCACTCGCGATGCAGGATGCGCTCTGGGCCAAGTATCACTTCGGCGAGATGTTCGGCATCGAGGGCAAGGACGGGCCCGCCATGGCAAATCCGTTTGCCACCATCACTGGGCTGCCGCTGCCCGGCCTCGGCATTGCCGAGCTGCTCAAGTCCGGCGTCCTGATCGGCGTGTGCAATGCTGCATTGACGGTGTACAGCGGCGCGGCGGCCAAGAAGATGAACCTCGACGCCGCCGCCGTGAAGAAGGAATGGGTCGATGGCCTCTTCCCGGGCGTGCAGGTGGTGCCGTCGGGCGTCATGGCGGTCGGCCGGGCTCAGGAGCTGGGCTGCTCGTATTGCTACGCAGGGTAGTCGTAAGTCGTAGGTCGTAAGTCGTACGACCCACGACTTACGACCTACGACATTCTTGCCCCTCCTCCCGCTTCCCGGCTAACTTGCATGGCTCTCCAGACGCCGGGGGCTTTTCTCCATGACGCGAACGGCGGTGCTCGCCCTCGGTGGCAATGCCTTGTCACGTGCTGGCGAGCGGGCCACCATCGCCAACCAGTTCCGGCATGCCCGGGAGAGTGTTGCCCCCATCGTCGAGCTGGCCCGCCAGGGGTGGCACATCGCCATCGTGCATGGTAACGGCCCGCAGGTCGGCGATGAGCTGGTACGCCATGAGCTGAGCGCGGCCGAGGTCGAGCCGCTGCCGCTGGGCGTCCTGGTGGCCGGCACGGCCGGCTGGATCGGCTACATGCTGCAGCAGTCGCTCGAAAACGGCCTGACGGAGGCCGGGATTGATCGTGCCGTGGCTACGATCATCACCCAGACCGAAGTGGATCCCGCCGATCCCGGACTGCAGCAGGCCACCAAGCCGATCGGCCACGAGATGCCGCAGAGTCGCGCCGATGGGTTGCGGGAAGCCGGGATCCCGGTGGGCAAGGACGGCGCCGGCCACTGGCGCCGGCTCGCCGCCAGTCCAAGGCCCCTGAGCGTGATCGAGGCACCCCTGGTGCGCACCCTGCTCGATGACAACGTCATCGTGATCGCGGCTGGCGGCGGTGGCCCACCGGTCTACCGCGACCCGCTGCTCGGTCTCGAGGGGCTCGACGCGGTGGTGGACAAGGACCTGGTGGCCGGAATGCTGGCGCAGCAGCTCGACGCCGAAGTCCTGATGATCCTCACCGACGTGGACGCGGTCTATCGTGACTGGGGCGGGCCGGATCAGGCGCCTCTCCCGCGGCTCACGCTGGATGAGGCTGACGCGATGCTGCGATCGGGCACGGTGGCGGCAGGAAGCATGCGGCCCAAGCTGCAGGCCGCGGCGGATTTCGTTCGTGCGGGCGGCGGGCGCGCTGTCATTGCCCGGCTGGCCGATGGACCGGCCGCCCTCCGGGGCGAAACCGGAACCACAATCGTGAGGGAGACGTGAATCTTCATGAGTACCAGGCACGCGAGCTGCTGAAGGCAGCCGGCGTGCCGATGTTCGATGGTGACGTTGCCAGCTCCCCCGACGAGGCGGAGGCGATCGCCCGCAAGCTTGGCGGGACCACGGTCATCAAGGCGCAGGTGCATTCCGGCGGGCGCGGCAAGGCGGGGGGCGTCAAGCTCGCGAAGTCGCCCGAGGAAGCGCGCCAGCACGCCAGCGCCATCCTGGGCATGACCATCAAGGGCCTGGTAGTGCACAAGGTGCTGGTGGTGCCCGCGGCGGACATCGCCACCGAGGCGTATGTCGGCCTGATCATGGATCGCGCGAGCCAGGGACCGGTGTTCATGGTGAGCTCGGCGGGCGGCGTGGACATCGAGGAAGTGGCCGCCACCACGCCGGAGAAGATCACCCGCCTCGCAGTAGACCCGGTCTACGGCCTGCTGCCGCACCAGGCAATGGGCCTCGCCTTCTCCCTCTACAGTGACTATGCGCAGGTCAAGACCGCTGCGCGGATCATGCAGCAGCTCTACCGGGTCTTCACGGCCAACGGCTGCTCGCTGGCCGAGATCAATCCGCTGGTGACGACGCCCGCCGGCGAGGTGCTCGCGCTCGACGCCAAGGTCTCGATCGACGACAACGAGCTGGATCGTCGTCCCGACCTGGCGGC
>CBINCZ010000241.1:0-4728 GCA_966249295.1 uncultured Gemmatimonadales bacterium | reverse complement strand
CAATGCAGCCGTCGAACCGAGGCAATTGACGCCCACAGTCCGACCAGCCCTAACAGGAGGATACCGTACCAGACGATGATCCAGAAGCCGCGGCCAAGCGTCATGCGTGACGTTACCACCTTCCGGTGCGTCGCACCAGACCGGCTGGCGCTATGTCCCTGTGCAGCGCGGACATCCGCACGCTGCGCGTAACTGTTCAAAAGTATAGATGCCCGTGCCGTGGCCGTCACTCCAGGCCACCCGGATGCCGTAGGCCCCGACCAGGTCCACTCGAACCGGCCGGATGTCCTCCGGCACCCTGGCCGGGTCCAGCAGGGGCCGGCCACTGAACTCATCCACACAGGTGGCGCAGGGGCAGCCGAGGCGGAGTCCCCGGGCCGGGTAGAGCCAGGCGTGGCCGGGCTCGGCCCATTCAATGAACAAACCTTCGTCCCGGCGGGTTATGGCTCGGGGGCGTGGAATCGGCATCAGGCGGGCTTCCAGTCCGTTTATACTTGAACAGTGGGCAACTGACGTTCCTTTCAACTATACCGTCATCATGACCAGACAGATCCCAGACCCGTTCAGCGTCCGCAGCTCCCTCCAGGCAGGGAGTGACCGCGGGACGATCTACAGCCTCCCGGCCCTGGCCCGCCAGGGGGGGGCAAACCTCGACCGGCTTCCCTTCTCGATCAGGGTCCTGCTGGAGAACGCCCTGCGATTTGCCGGGCACGGGATCGTCACCGAGGACCACGTGCGGGCGCTGGGGAACTGGGAGCCCAAGTCGTCGGGCCGGGGCGAGATCCCCTTCATGCCGGCGCGGGTGGTGCTGCAGGACTTTACCGGCGTGCCCTGCGTGGTGGACCTGGCCGCCATGCGGGACGCCATGGCCCGGATGCACGGCGACCCGCAGAAGATCAATCCCATCGTCCCCTGCGACCTGGTCATCGACCACTCGGTGCAGGTGGACTACTATGGCTCGTCGAACGCGTTCAAGCTGAACGTGCAGATGGAATTCGAGCGCAACCGGGAGCGCTACCAGCTGCTCAAGTTCGGCCAGCGGGCCTTCCAGAACTTCCGCGTGGTGCCGCCCGGCACCGGCATCGTGCACCAGGTCAACCTCGAATATCTCTCGCCCTGCGTGCAGCTCCGCGACCAGCACGGCGAACCCACCATGTATCCCGACACCCTGGTGGGCACCGACTCCCACACACCAATGATCAACGGCCTGGGCGTGGTGGGCTGGGGCGTGGGCGGCATCGAGGCGGAAGCGGTGATGCTGGGCCAGCCCTACTTCATGCTCATTCCCGACGTCATCGGCGTGAAGCTTACCGGCTCGCTGCCACTGGGCACCACGGCGACCGACCTGGTGCTCCGGGTGACCAACATGCTCCGCGCCAAGGGCGTGGTGGACAAGTTCGTGGAGTTCTACGGCAGCGGGCTCTCCTCGCTGGGGCTGCCGGACCGCGCCACCATCGGCAACATGTCGCCCGAGTATGGGGCGACCATCGGTTTCTTCCCGGTGGATGATGTCACCCTGCGCTATCTCAGGAACACGGGCCGGAGCGCCGAGGTGGTGGAGCTGGTGGAACGCTACTGCAAGGAGCAGGGCCTCTTCCGCACTGACGCCACGCCCGATCCGGTGTTTACCGACACCATGGAGCTCGACCTCAGCACCATTACGCCGAGTGTCGCTGGTCCCAAGCGGCCACAGGACCTGATCGAGCTCAAGGAGCTGGACCGCAGCTTTGCCATGACGCTGCCGGGGCTGATGCAGCCGACCGTGCCGGACAAGCGGCGGCAGGCGGCGCAGGCCTCGCTGGAGCGCTGGGCGGGCGAGGGCGGGCAGTCACCGGCCACGGCCACGATCGAGGCGCCGCCCGAGTCATTCTCCTGCGACATCAACGGCGAGGCGTGCGAACTGCACGACGGCTCGGTGGTGATTGCCGCCATAACCTCGTGCACCAACACATCGAATCCGTCGGTGATGATCGGTGCCGGGCTACTGGCGAGAAAAGCCGTCGCCAAGGGGCTGCACACCCGGCCCTGGGTCAAGACCAGCCTCGCGCCCGGCTCGCGGGTCGTCACCGACTATCTCGACAAGGCCGGCCTCACCGAGGACCTGAACAAGCTCGGCTTCCAGACGGTGGGCTACGGTTGCACCACCTGCATCGGTAACAGCGGGCCGCTGCCGGAGCCAGTGGCGCACGCCATCGAGGAACATTCGATGGTGGCGGCGGCGGTGCTCTCAGGGAACCGGAACTTCGAGGCCCGGATTCATCCGCTGGTGCGGGCCAACTACCTCGCCTCTCCCATGCTGGTGGTGGCCTTCGCCCTGCTGGGCAAGGTGGACGCCGACATCACCGAGGAGCCGCTCGGCATCGGCAACGATGGCGAGCCGGTCTATCTCCGCGACATCTGGCCGACGGCAGAGGAAATCGCCGAGACCGTCACCAAGGCGGTATTGCCGGACATGTTCAAGAAGGAGTACGGCGAAGTCTTTGATGGCGACGCGGAGTGGAAGGCACTCCCGGTGCCCGAGGGCAAGCGGTACGCCTGGGATCCCAAGAGCACCTACGTGCAGGAACCCCCCTTCTTCAAGGACCTGCCGCCCCAGGCGCCGCCGCTCACCGATATCCGGCGGGCGCGGGTGCTGGCGGTGTTGGGCGACTCGGTCACGACCGATCATATCTCACCGGCCGGAGCCATCCCCAAGAACGGACCGGCGGCGCGGTATCTCCGGGAGCATGGCGTGGAGCAGGTGGACTGGAACACCTTCGGATCGCGCCGAGGCAATCACGAAGTCATGATGCGGGGCACCTTCGGGAACGTGCGCATCAAGAACGGGCTGGTGCCGGACAAGGAAGGCAACTGGACCGTGCACCTCCCGACCGGCGAAGTCATGTCGATGTACGACGCGGCGATGCGGTACATCGATGAGGGCACGCCGCTGCTGATCCTCGCGGGCAAGGAATACGGCTCGGGCAGCTCGCGCGACTGGGCGGCGAAGGGTGCGGCACTGCTGGGGATCAAGGCGGTGATCGCGGAGAGCTACGAGCGGATCCACCGGAGCAACCTGATTGGCATGGGTGTCCTGCCGCTGGCGTATGAGAAGGGGCAGAACCGCCAGAGCATCGGGCTCAACGGGCGGGAGACCTTCGAGGTCAGCGGAATCGCCGATGGGCTCCGGCCGGGCGGCACCGTGAACGTGAGCGCGGTGGCCGAGGATGGATCGAAGAAGGAATTCGAGGCGGTGGTCCGGCTCAACTCGCATGTGGAGCTGGAGTACTACCAGCATGGTGGGATCTTGCAGCGGGTGTTGCGGGGGTTTTTGGGGAGCTGAGGGCTTGAGGCTTGAGGCTTAAGGCTTAAGGCTTAAGGCTGAGAGCTGAGAGCTGAGAGCTGAGAGCTGAGAGCTGAGAGCTGAGAGCTGAGCGAAGGTACCGCTCATCACTCACAGCTCAGGAGGGGCGCGGCGAGAGCTGAGCTCCTCTTTTTGCGTTTGGCGTCGGGCGTCGGGCGCTGAGCGCTTGGCGTTTGGCGCCATGCGTTCCGTGCGCTGGTGTTCGCGCTGATATGGTACCGGTCTGGGCGATGGTTGGTGGCACATTGGGGTCATGGACACCACAGACCCCTCCTCGACCGGCGACCTGGCGCAGTCTAACACGCGCCTGCTGACCCGTTTGCGAGCAAAGCTGCGCCTGGGCCACTATAGCCTGCGTACCGAACAGGCCTATCGTGGCTGGGTCGTGCGATTCGTGCGGTACCACGACCTTCGGCATCCGCATGAGATGGGCGAGCCGGACGTGCTGGAATTCCTGCGGCATCTGGCCGAGGACCGGAAAGTGGCCGTGGCGACGCAGGAGCAGGCGTTGGCGGCGCTGCTGTTCCTGTATCGCGACGTGCTGGATAAGCCGCTGCGGCTGGCGGGGCGGATACCCAGGGGGCGGGTGCCCGATCGACTGCCCACGGTCCTCACGCGCGACGAAGTCGTGCGGGTCGTGGAGGAGCTGATCGGGATCCATCGGCTGGTGGCGTTGCTCCTGTATGGCAGTGGTCTCCGGCTCATGGAGTGCCTCATGCTTCGGGTCAAGGACATCGACCTGGCGCGTGGAGAAATCCGGGTGCGGCGCGGGAAGGGCCAGCGGGATCGGGTGACCGTCCTGCCGGCGATGTGCGTGCGAGCGCTGGAGGCGCATCTCTCGGAGGTGAAGCGGCGGCACAAGCGGGACCTGAGTCGCGGCGCCGGGCGGGTTCAGTTGCCCGGGGCGCTGGCGCGGAAGTATCCGCGGGCGGCGGCATCGTGGGCGTGGCAGTGGGTCTTTCCGGCCAAGCGGCAGTACCTGGACCCGAACACGGGGGAGCGGCGCCGGCACCACCTGCATCCAACTGCAGTCCAGCGCGCGGTGGCGGAGGCGGTTCGGCGGTCGGGGATCGGCAAGCGGGCGAGCTGCCACACATTCCGGCACTCCTTTGCCACCCATTTGCTGGAGTCGGGGTACGACATTCGCACGGTGCAGGAATTGCTGGGGCACCGGGATGTCAGCACCACCATGTTGTATACGCATGTGCTGAATCGGGGCGGGTTTGGGGTACGGAGTCCGGCGGACCAGCTGACTGGCACGGGCCTCGCGGTCTTTCCGGATTAGGTAGCGTCGCGTAATATGGGAAGATCGTCAACAAGCAGTCGAATACTCGTTAGGCCGCATCCACTCGCAGGGCGAAAGGCCACGCCGTGGAGCCGTCGAG
>CBINCZ010000240.1:0-4740 GCA_966249295.1 uncultured Gemmatimonadales bacterium | reverse complement strand
TCGAGGAACGGCACCCGGCTCTCGATTGAGGCGGCCATGCTCATCTGGTCCTGCTTCATCAGCAGTTCATGCAAGTACGTCTTGATGTCGGCGTAAAGCAGCTGGTTGAGGAGCGTCCTGGCGTCGCCGCGGGCGATCGCCGCGTGCGCCGCGGCGTAGGGATCGAGCTCTCCCAGCTCCGCCTGGAGTTCGGGCGACAGGAGCGAGCGCTGCCGCGCCCGGCCGAAGACGGCAAAGTTGTCGAAATAGAGCGTGTCGAGATCGGCGTGCAGGGCGAGGCCGGTGCGCATGAGCCGCTGCCGCAGGCGGGAAGTGCGCGGAAGCGTCTCAAGCCCGGCACGCACCGCACGCTGCACGACACCTGGCGCCAGCGACTGCCAGCGCCGGCTCACCGCCAGGTTCAGGACCGTCGTGCGGTAGCGCCCGTAGCCCGCCAGCGTCTCGTCACTTCCCTCCCCTGTCAGCACCACCTTGACATGCTCGGCCGCGAGACGGGAGACAAAATTGAGGGCCACGCTCGACGGGTGTGCCAGCGGCTCGTCCTCGTGCCAGATGAGCGACGGCAGCGCACCCCAGAACTCTTCCGGGCTCACGATCACTTCGTGATGGTCGGTGCGATACCGCTCGGCCACCAGCCGGGCGTAGTGAAGCTCGTTGGCTTCCCGCTCGCGGAAGGCGACGGAGAACGTCTTGATGGGATCCTGCACCAGCGTCGCCATCGTGGCAGTGATCGAGGCCGAATCGATGCCGCCGGAGAGAAACATGCCGAGAGGCACGTCGGCCATGAGCCGGAGCCGGACGGCCTCCCGGAAGCGCTCGGCGTACTCCGCCACCAGCTCGGCGTCCGAGCGCGTCTCGGTCGGGGCCGCGAAGGACAGATCCCAGTAGGAGCGGATCGTGATGCCGCCGTCCTTCCAGGTCAGCGCGTGTCCCGGCAGCAGCCGCTTGACCCCCTTGAAGAGGGTGTCCTCACCGGAGGGTGCGTGGTTGGCCAGGTAGTCGGGAAAGGCGCGACGATTGAGCTCGGCGCTGACCGCGCCGGCCGCAAGCAATGACTTGATCTCGGAGGCGAAGTAGAGCGCGCCATCATCGGTATGCACGTAGTAGAGCGGCTTGACGCCCAGACGATCACGCGCAATGAACAGCTCGCGCGTGCGCGCGTCCCAGATGGCAAGGGCAAACATGCCGCGCAACTGCTCGGGCATCCGCGCCCCATGCCGGAGGTACAGGTGGAGTACTGTCTCCGTGTCGCAGTGGGTGGCGTACTGCACGCCGTCGGCCTTCAGCGCCGGCATCAGTTCCGGATGGTTGTACACCTCGCCGTTGTAGACGATCTGCACCGCGCCACCGGCCGCCGCCATCGGCTGCGCGCCATGCGCCACATCCACGATGCTCAGCCGGCGGTGGCCGAGCGCGATGCCGCGATCAAGAAACTCCCCGGCGCCGTCGGGCCCGCGATGCAGCAGCTGGTCGCGCATGCGCACCAGCAGCTCGCGGTCGAGCCGGCGAGAGGAGCCATCGGGCAGGGCAATACCGCATATCCCACACATGAGCTTGTGTCAGTCTCCCAGTGAGTCGAGGGCCTGGCCATCGAGACGCCAGCCCCCGGGACCGGCCGCGATTTCCACCGACCGGCCACCATGTTCCAGCGTCACCACCGTCCCGGTGACATCACGAGCCCAGGTGAACTGGCTGGGTCCTGCACGCAGGACGGTTACCAGTTCCCTTCCTCGCGTGACCTGCACGGTGAGCGCCTGCACCGGCAGACGCGCGCCGTACGCCGGTGAATGCCAGGACTCCCTGACGGCCAGCGCGCACTGCCCGGCGAGGGCGTCCAGCCGAAGCCGGTTGGCATTCGCATCACGAAACATGGCTGTCTCGCGCCGGCTCGCCACGATGATGCCGGGCGCGCCATGAAAATGGGCCTCGAACGGCGCCTCGGTGCCTTCGACGCGATCACGCACAATCCAGCATTTCCAGTCGCGAAGCCACAGCAGCTCGCGATGATGCGTCACGCCAGGGCCCAGCTCCCCGAATCCATCCTGCCGCGCGGAGACAAAATCGAACCGCGCCGATGTCTTCCAGCGCTCGAAGCGGGCCTCGCTCCGGTGGCGCCAGCGGAAGGGGCCGGCCGGCACCGCTGCACTCTGGCCGGCAATCGTCACCGTCGAGTGCGCGGCGCCGGCACGGAAGGCGTCGCGCGCAGCGGGATCGGCGACGTAGGTAAACGTGCCGGCATCCTGCAGCACGGTCGTCCCGGCCACGGCCAGTTCGAGAGCCAGACCGTCACTATGCGCATGGCCACCCGCAAGCGCTCCATGCGGACCGGCCTCCATCAGCAGCCAGTCGCCCTGCTCGTTCCGCATCACGGCGTAGCCGCCGTCCGGAAAAATGGCGAATGGCGCCGGCGCCGACGTACCCAGCGCTTCATACCTGCCGCAGGCGCCAGGTCCCACCAGCCAGGCAAGCTCTGACGGGGCGCGACTCCCGGGCAAGCAATATTCACGCCTCTGGAGGAGCACCGCGCCGAGTCCCAAGGTATCGTGGAAATCGTTCGGCTGTCGTGACTTGAGCCACACCAGGCGGCCCCCGTCCTCGTCACCGATCAGCGGCCACGTGCCATCCGGCCGCACCATCGCCGCGAGGTAGTCGAGCAGGTGTCGCAGGGTGACGTTGAGCCAGTGGGGACGCTCGGTGCCCTCGGCCTCCAGCAGCAGCGCCAGGTGGAGGTAGAAATCCGTGGTATAGCGGTGGTAGTACGTGGCCTGCTCGAAGTAGACCCCATCGGGGAGCACCTGCCGCCACACCTCGTCTTCCAGGATGCGCAGTCCCGTCGCGAGCCAGCGCTCGCTCCGGCGGAACACTGGCAGCGCGCGGCCAAGATAGACCAGCGCCAGCGCCTCGCCGGTGAGGTGGGTGTTGGGACTGAACCAGGTGGAAAGATGTGATTCGAGGTGCCGCGCATGGACATGGAGCATGCCGGCGCAACGCTGAACGAGTGCCGGCGGCAACGCATCGCCCGCCAGCGCCAGTACCCAGATCCATGAGATGGCCCGGAATCCCACCTCGAGACTGCTGGCCCAGTTGATCCCCCGCTTGGGTGGATTGCCGTCCATCCACGATTCGAGGTGGGCCGCGATCGCATGGGCAAACCGCTCGTCGCCGCTCAGCAGCCATGCCTGGGCAAGCGTCACCAGGTACTGATGCCGATTCAGCTCCCAGATCACCTTGTGATCGCCGACGACGGCCGCATCGAGATAGGGGATCCGGCTCCAGTGGTGGAGTGGAGCGCTGCGGGCGGAGACGGGATCGCGATGCCAGTCGGGCGGAGCACCAACGGCGAGTGCGTCGTAGCCGAGCAGGTCGAACCGGCCCGACACGATCCGGGACGCGCGAGCGAGGATCACCTCGGCATCCGCCGGCCAGTCCGCCGTCATCGCAGCGGCCGACCGCGCCGGCTCTGTGAGCCCCGGCACGACGGCCCGGCAGGAACGGATGATGTCGTCCGCGAGAGCGCCTCCATCGGTTGAGAGACCGCTCTCGAGAATGGCATTCATCCGGCGCGCAGACGGTTCCTTCGAGTCGGGCAGTGCGCCCGCGCGCTCGGCCAGGATCCGCAGCTGGGCAGTGCCACGCTCACGCAGCTCGCGGAAGGTACGATGCCGGAGCCGCATCACGACGCCGATCGCTCCGCAGGCACCAGCGACTGGTACAGCTCGCGCCACTGCTGCACGGTGGCGGCCCCACTGTACCTCGCCTGGCACTCGCGGTAACCCGCGGTCGCGAGCCGGTGCGCGAGTCCCGGCTCGGTGAGAAGCCGGAGTGCTGCCTGTCCCAGCGCCTTCCAGTCACCGACCGGCGCCATCAGGCCGGTTTCCTCCTGCCGGAGAATGAAGGGGATACCGCCGGCGTCGGTGGTGACGACCGCGGTGCCCGAGGCATACGCCTCCAGGATGGACTGCGGCATGTTGTCGATCCGCGATGCGTTCAGGTAGATGTCGGCCGCCTCGTACTGCGCCGGCATTTCGGCCGGCGCGACGCGTCCCAGGAAGCGCACATTGCGGAGCCCAAGCTCCTGCACCAGCTGCTCGAGCGCCGGCCGCTCCGAGCCATCGCCCACCAGCGTCAGCTCGGCCGCCGGCAGCTGCTCCTGGACCACGCCGAATGCGCGGATGACGTCGTCCACGCCGTACAGCGATTCAAAATTGCGATTCGCGAAGAAGCGGGGGCAGGGGCTGGGACGCTCGCGGTAGTGAAAACGTTCCATCTCCACAAAGTTGAGGATGGCGCGCGCCTGCAGCCCGAAACGTGCAAAGACGCCGACGAGGTAATCCGATGGCGCGACGATCACGCTGGCGAGCCGCATGATGGGCAGCGCCACAAGCCCGTGACGGGTGAGGTGGTCGTCCGCCTCGCCACTCCGGTAATTGAGGATGACCGCGCGACCGAAGAGCCGGCCAACGAGTATGGCGGGCGTCGGCGCGAGCAGGAAGGACCAGTACGACGCCGAGAACACGTGCAGCACATCGTACCGCCAGGCGCGAAGCAGGAGCGACGTGACATAGGCGATGCTGGTGACGATGGTGCGCAGGTACTTGACCCGCTGCATGAGGCGCAGCGGCCCCGGCAGCCGCGGGTTCACGGCGAGAAAATCCACGGTGACGCCGTCCAGCCCCTGCAGACGTTGCCGCAGGCGCTCGGCGGCAACCGCCTGCCCACCGAGAATGTCAAGCGAGGGTC
>CBINCZ010000239.1:0-4760 GCA_966249295.1 uncultured Gemmatimonadales bacterium | reverse complement strand
CCCCGCGTCCGCCCACCCGCCCGGCAGTGTCCAGAGGCCGTCCTCCGTCTCCTTGACCAGCAGGATGCGCTAGTCCTGGAAGACCGCCACGCGCACGTCCACCTTCGGCGTGGCGTAGCCGTCCTGCCGGGCGAAGAGCTCCAGGACGCGCTCCGGCTCCGTGTGCGAGTAGGCGCCCATCATCGCCGCCGCGATGCGGCGCAGCTCGTGGTAGCGCTCGCGGTCGAAGGGGCCCTCGGTGTAGGTGAGCCCGTTCTGCGCGATGGCCGCGATGCGGCGCGTCCACTCCAGCCAGCGGGGGTCCGTCATCCGGCGGCGCCACTCCGTCCCAGGTGCAAGCCGTATTCCCGGCACCCGGCCGGTGCGGTCCGGTGCGGGTGCCACGGCGGCAGGTGCGGCGGGTGCGGCAGGTGCATTGCTACATTGGGAAATAAGTGAGGATCTGTCAAGAGGCCGTGCCCGCAATCCCCAAATGTCAATTGCTTCGTCGCCTTCGCAGCCTTGCAATGACCTATCATGGCGCTTGTTATCGACAGAGAGGCACGGAGATGCTCGTTGGTCTTTTGCGCTCTCCGTGCCTCCGTGTTCAATGTGAGAATGCCGCCTATTCAGTGAAGGCTGTCTCCTGATTTGCAACTCCCGCCGCCCGCGCTACCAGCGACAGAAACTCCGCCCGCAACCCGTCCACATCCTCACCCATCCCTCGGCGTGCCAGCTCGCGCACGTTAGCCCAGCTGGCGTCGCCCTTGAATTCGGAATCCCGCAGCAGCATGCCGAACTCGGCGACCGCCGCGGCGAAGGCAAAGTCGCCGTCCAGCCGGTTGTGCAGCTGGTGGTCGGTGAGCCGGAGCGAAAGCAGGCGACTGTTGTCCGACGTGGGCGGCTTGTAGCGAAGCTTGACCGTAAGCCACTCGCTCTGGTGGCCGTCCACCGGGAAGCTGGGGCGCTGGTACCGCAGTGAGTCGGTGGTGATGAGTGCAAAGTCTTCATCGGAATCCACCGGCACCACTTCGTAGAGCGCGGTGACGCTGTGGCCGGCGCCGAGCTCGCCCGCGTCCTTGGTGTCATCGTTGAAATCTTCCTTGGCCAGCAGCCGGTTCTCGTAGCCGATCAGCCGGTAGGCCTTGACCCGCGACGGGTTGAACTCGACCTGGATCTTCACGTCCTTGGCGATGGTGAAGAGCGTTCCGGTGAGCTCGGAGCCGAAGACCTTCTGGGCCTCGAGAATGTTGTCGATGTAGGCGTAGTTGCCGTTGCCCTTGTCGGCCAGGGCTTCCATGCGGCCGTCCTTGTAGTTGCCGGTGCCGAAGCCGAGAACGGTGAGGTAGGTCCCTTCCTTGCGGCGATCCTCTATCAGGCGGGTCAGCTCGCTGGTGCTGGAGACGCCCACGTTGAAGTCGCCGTCGGTGGCGAGAATGACGCGGTTGTTGCCTTCCGGCATGAAGTTGCGCCGGGCCACATCGTAGGCCAGCCGGATGCCGGCGCCGCCCGCGGTCGAGCCGCCGGCTTCGAGCCGGTCGATCGCGGAGAGAATCGTTTCCTTTTCGTTGCCGGGCGTAGAGGGCAGCACGAGGCCCGCCTGCCCCGCATAGACCACAATGGCCACTCGGTCGCGTTCACGGAGGTGATTCACCAGCGTGTGAAAGGCGCGCTTCACCAGCGGCAGCTTGTCCTCGCTCATCATCGAACCCGACACATCGATCAGGAACACCAGATTGCTGGGCGGGATCTCCCGGCTCTGGTAGCGCTTCCCCTGGATGCCGATGCGCACCAGCTGGTGCCGCCGGTTCCACGGTGCCGGCGCGGCATCCGCCGCGATGGTGAAGGGATCCCGTCCCTCCGGCTCGGCGTAGTCGTAGCTGAAATAGTTCACCAGCTCCTCGATCCGCACCGCATCGGCCGGCGGCCGCTGGCCCTGCGTCAGGAAGCGCCGCACATTGCTGTAGGAGGCGCGGTCCACGTCGATCGAGAAGGTGGAGAGCGGATTGGTGAGTGCCGCGAGGAAGCGGTTGTCGGTGATGCGGGAATATTCCTCAGTGTTGAAGGCGCCGCGCGTAGCGCGTCGAGCGTCGAGCGCAATCACGCCGCTCTGGGCGTTGCCGTACTGGGCTGCAAAGTCTCCGGTGCTGACGGAAGCTTCTTCGTACGTAGCCGTTTCATCCGGCCTGCCGCCGCGCGTCGCCGTAGAGCTTCCCTCGGCTCGCTTTCTGCTGGCCGCTTCGTCGCGTGAGGCGCGCGGCTCTGCCGTGGCGACAATCGGTTGCTCGGACTGCACCGTGGTGGCCGTCAGCGTGAAGTTGACGTGGGTCGTGTCGCCGTCGCGGATGACGATGCGCTGCTGCCGCACCGCGCGATAGCCGATAAAGGCCGCGCGGGCTTCATAGGTGCCAGGAGCGACACCGCGGATGATGTACTGCCCTTTGGGATCGGTGATTGCGGTATGCGCGGTGCCGATAATGGTGACGCTGGCATTGGTGATCGGCGCGCCGGCGTCATCGGTGACCGCGCCGGCCAGGATGCCGGCGGGCGGATTGGCACGGGCCAACGGCAGGAACAGGAGCGCGCCGGCCAGGGCGGCGACGCCAAGCTGCGGGCGGAACATGATGCACCTCCGAGGGGGTGGTCTGGGACGAACCGGAGATGCGTGTGGGTGGGAAGTGAGCACAGGGGCGAGGGGCTGCTGGCTGCTGGCTGCTGGCCATCGGGAAGGGGTGACCCTTCATCCTGGGCGAAGCAAAGGACCTACTAACCCAGCTCCTTGAAGCAGGCAAGTAGATCCTTCGGTTCACGGAGGAGGAGAGGAGAGACATCGAGTTGACCAGCAGCCAGCAGCCAGCAGCCAACGACCGTCAGCGCTCAGCCGGTTCCTCGCACGTCGTATCCGCCATCACCAGCAGGACAAAGCCCGCGATGGTGCCATTGTCGTGCAGCGCCCGGCCGGAGAGGAAGACCGGGACACTGCCACCGCCGGCGCGCCGGAGGCGAGCCGCAAAATTGTGTACTGAACCGTCGTGACGGAGCGCGTCGAGCAGCTCACGTTCCTCCCGCTCATCCTCGAAGAGTCCGAACGTCGCGGCAAAGTCGAGCGCCTCGGTCTGTGATGCGCAGCCGAGCAGTTCACTCACCACCTGGTTGGCCTGTTCCAGCGCGCCATCCGCATCCAGGCGGCAGAGCCCACCGGGCGCCAGCTCCACCAGTTCGCGGTATTTCTCCTCCGAGCGCCGCAGCGCCTGCTCGATCCGCCAGCGGACGACGGAGGCCTCCTTGAGGTCCGCCACCTGCTTCCGGAGCGCCACGACTTCGTTGATGAGATCCTGCTTGGGGCGATGCTCGTCGCGCATGATGCATCCAGGGAAGTCGTAGGTCGTATGTCGTACGTCGTAGGTCATCCGACTTATGACTTACGACCTACGACTTCCTTGGAGACGGACGAATGCGCGCGCTTCACACGCGCTGGGACGAGCGGTTTATTCGGGAGGACCAGCGGCAATCGGAATGCGGTATTCCTCGACCGGCACGCCGCCGATCAGGTGCTCCTGGATGATGCGTTCCAGCACCTCGGGTGTGCAGCCGCGATACCAGACGCCGTCGGGCCAGACCACGGCGATTGGTCCCTGCTGGCAGATGCGCAGGCAATTGGCCTTGGTACGATAAACCCCACCCTCCTTCACGAGGTGAAGTTCGCTCAGGCGTTCCTTGAGGTAGGTCCACGAGGCGTTCCCTTCCTCGTGGGTGCAGCATTTGGGCTTGGTCTGCTCACAGCAAAGAAAGATGTGACGGCGGATCATGCCCACACCCATGTTGCGGGCGCGGACGGCAATGTCCTCTTTCGGCTTCTCGCTCATGGGGCTCCAGCGGCCTGGCGGCGGCGCAGCTCCAGCTCGGCGCGAGCCAACACCATCTCGATGCCGATCTGGTTATGCCCGCCTTCCGGCAGGATCACGTCGGCGTAGCGCTTGGACGGTTCCACGAACTCGAGGTGCATGGGACGAACGGTGGTGAGGTACTGGCGGATCACGTCGTCCTGCGTGCGGCCGCGCTCGGTGAGGTCGCGCTGCAGCCGCCGGATGAAGCGGACGTCGTCGTCCACATCCACGAATACCTTGATGTCGAAGAGCATCCTGAGGCGCGGGTCCACGAACAGCAGGATCCCGTCCACCAGGACCACATCGCTGGGCTGGATCAGGACACGACGGTCGCTCCGGGTATGCGCCGCAAAGTCATACGTGGGCTTCTCGATCGGCTGGCCGTGCGAGAGCCGCGTCAGGTGATCAAGGAAGAGATCGAAGTCGATCGAGTCGGGGTGGTCGAAATTGACCCGCTTGCGCTCCTCCAGCGACAGGTGCCCCAGTTCCTTGTAGTAGGCGTCCTGGTCAATGAAGGCGCCCTCCATGCCGAGCGCGTCGTGGATGGCGCGCGCCACGGTGGTCTTGCCCGATCCCGACCCGCCCGCGACACCGATGATGAGCGGTTTCGGGCGCACTTCCAGTTCCTTCACCGGCTTCCCTCGCCACCCAGCGCGAAACCGGCCTCGATGTCCTGCCTGTTGAAGGCCCGGAAGGAGATCAGCGTTTCGGTGGCGGCAATGCCGTCCATCCCCACCATGTGGCGCGTCACCAGGTCGGCGAGATCCTCGTTGCGCGGGACCCGCACGATGGCGGCAAGATCATAGCGCCCGGCCACGGAATAGACTTCCGCCACGCCCGGCAGTGCCGCCAGCCGCTCGGCGACTTCGTTGACCCGGCCGCGGGAGATGGTGA
>CBINCZ010000238.1:0-4781 GCA_966249295.1 uncultured Gemmatimonadales bacterium | reverse complement strand
TTCTCACCGAATACGGGATGGACGCCTGCTGTGGCGGGGAGATCACGATCGAGCGCGCCGCGAAGGCGCATGGGGTGGAGCTGGAGAAATTGATGGAGAGGCTGAAGGCAGAAGGCTGAGAGCTGAGGGCTGAGAGCTGAGGGCTGAGGGCTGAGGGCTGAGGGCGTTGACTGCTGACTCGCAGCTCTTGGCTCTCAGCTCTCAGCTCCCACGGACAGGGAGGGATTCGAACCCTCGATACCCTTGCGGGTATGGCGGTTTTCGAGACCGCTACCTTCAGCCACTCGGTCACCTGTCCAGCGGCGCACAATGTAGCCAATTCGGACGCCGAACGGCACCCGGCGGCCGTCCCGCACCGCAACGTGGCGCCCCCTTTCCTACCCCGTTCCGGGGTGGCATCGTACAACAGGTGCGGGTCCACCGGGCCCGCCCGGCGCCTGCGTTCGTCGTGGCACCGCAGCGCCCTGTCGCTTGGGAGACGTCCGCCTGCTCCACCACGCCGTTCCGGGAGCAAGGCGGTGGAGGTATAGATGGCCCACATCTTCAACGACCGGCGCGAAGCAGGACGCGCGCTGGCCGCCTTTCTTCGTTCCCGGATCACCACCGACGACGTGCTCGTGCTGGGCCTGCCCCGCGGCGGCGTGCCGGTCGCGTGGGAAGTGGCCCGGGCGCTCGGTGCCCCGCTTGACGTGTGCCTGGTGCGCAAGCTGGGCGTGCCCGGCCATGAGGAGCTGGCCATGGGCGCGATCGCCAGCGGCGGCCTGCGCGTGCTCAACGACGCGCTCATCCGTCAGCTCGGCATTCCCGAACGCATCGTCGATGATGTGACCCGGCGGGAGGAAGCGGAGCTGCAGCGAAGGGAACGCCTCTTCCGAGGCAACCGCCCCGAACCGGTCATCGCCGGTCGCACCGTGATCGTGGTTGACGACGGCCTTGCTACCGGATCCACCATGCTCGCGGCGGTCACCGCACTGCGCAGTGCACATCCGGCGCGCATCATCGTGGCTGTTCCGGTCGGCGCCACCGACACCTGCGCCGAACTCAAGCGTGTCGCCGACGACTGCGTCTGCGCCGCCACGCCCGAGCCCTTCTTCGGTGTGGGCGCCTGGTATCTCAACTTCGAGCAGACTTCTGACGACGAAGTTCGCGGACTCCTGCAGCAGGCAGCAGAGCAACCTGCCGGCCATGGCGCGAGCGCGCGCGGGAGGGCGGCATGGTCCTGAGCATTGATCGCCAGCTCGTGCACGCGCTCGAGCAGGTAGCGCACCCCTTTGCCGGGGTGCCCGGCGACTTCGACCCCATTCTTGCCCGCGCACGCCGGACCCAGTTCGTCCTGCTGGGCGAGGCATCCCACGGCACCCACGAGTTCTATCACATCCGCGCCGAGATCACCAAGCGGCTCATCCGCGAAGCCGGATTTACGTCGGTCGCGGTTGAGGCCGACTGGCCCGACGCCTACAGGGTGAACCGCTATGTCCGCGGCGACTCGGCTGACCAGGATGCCACTGAAGCGCTGGGCGACTTTCATCGCTTTCCCCAGTGGATGTGGCGCAATGCCGATGTGCTCGACTTCGTGGGCTGGCTCAAGGAGCACAATTCGCACTTGCCGGATGCGTCGCAGGCGGGCTTCTACGGCCTGGACCTCTACAGTCTCCATGCCTCCATCGAGAAGGTGCTGGCGTATCTCGATGACGTGGATCCGGACGGTGCGCGGCGGGCACGGGCACGCTATGCCTGCTTTGACCACTTCGGTGGTGATCCGCAGGCGTACGGCTACGCGGCCAGCACCGGCCTCACGCGCTCCTGCGAAGACGAGGTAGTGCAGCAGCTGGTGGAGCTTCGCCGGTCGGCTGCGCTCCACCGCCGGCGCGATGGCCGCACCGCTGCCGACGAACAGTTCTTCGCCGAGCAGAATGCGCGGATCGTGAGCAACGCCGAGGAGTATTACCGCGCCATGTTCGGGGGGCGGGTCGAGTCATGGAACCTGCGTGACCGCCACATGGTGGACACGCTGAACGCGCTTGTGGCCCATCAGGAACGGACGCGCGGGCGCGCGGAGAAGGTGGTCGTGTGGGCACACAATTCCCACTTGGGCGATGCCCGCGCCACGGAACTCGGCGCAGCGGGGGAATGGAACGTGGGACAGCTGGTGCGCGAAGCGCACGGGCATGCGGCCCTGCTGGTCGGCTTCCTGACCCACACAGGCACCGTCACGGCTGCTTCAAACTGGGACGCGCCGGCTGGGCGCAAGGTGGTGCGCCCCTCGCTGCCGGGCAGCTACGAAGCGTTGTGCCACGCCACCGGTCGCGCTGGATTCCTGCTCGACCTCCGGGAGCGCAATGATGCCGTCGCCGCACTGGGCGACGCCCGCCTCGAGCGCGCCATCGGCGTGATCTACCGTCCCGAGACCGAACGGGTGAGTCACTATTTCCGGGCGGTCCTGCCGAGCCAGTTCGACGCGGTGCTCTTCTACGACGAGACCCGCGCCGTCGAACCGCTGGAACGAACGGCGGAGTGGGATCGGGCGGAAGTGCCGGAGACCTATCCCAGTGCGCTGTAAGTCGTAGGTCGTACGTCGTACGACGTACGACGTAAGACATCCCGAGGAGGCCCGCATATGCGAGGAACCCTGCATGACATCCAACAGCGTACGGTCGAAGTGCGCACGCCCGGCGCCATTCTGCACGGCGATCTCGCGCTTCCCGATCAACCGCAGGGCGTGATCCTGTTCGCCCACGGGAGCGGCAGCAGCCGGTTCAGCTCGCGAAATCGCGCCGTCGCCCAGTACCTGAATGCCGGCGGGTTTGCCACCCTGCTGCTGGATCTTCTATCGGCTGATGAGGAGGCGTTGGACCAGGCAACCGGCGAGCTGCGCTTCGACATCCACTTCCTGGGCCAGCGACTCACCCTCGCCGCCGACTGGCTCGCCCACGCACCCGAGACAGCCCCCCTACCAGTCGGGCTTTTCGGTGCCAGCACCGGCGCGGCCGCCGCCCTCATCACGGCGGCAGAGCGCCCGACTGCAGTACGCGCCGTTGTGTCCCGGGGCGGCCGCCCCGACCTCGCCGCACCAGTGCTGGGACGAGTGCGGGCTCCCACGCTGCTGATTGTGGGCGGGGCCGACGAAACCGTCCTGGAGCTCAACCGGACCGCCTTCGACACGCTCCAGTGCGAGAAGCGGCTGGCAGTCATCCCCGGCGCAACCCACCTCCTCCCCGAGCCAGGCGCACTGGAAGAAGTGGCTCGGCTGGCGCTGGGATGGATGAGGGAGCATGTGGCGCTGAGAGCTGAGAGCTAAGCGCTGAGAGCTGAGAGAAGGTGGCACTCGTAGCTCTCAGTTCTCAGTTCTCAGCTCTTAGCTCTTAGCCCTCAGCTCTTAGCTCTCAGCTCTTAGCTCTCAGCTCTCAGCCCTCCCTGCCCACCACAACCACCCCGTCCCCAGCCCGGCGGCGAGCGCTGACGATGCGAATACCGCGATCTTCGCCGCCGCGAAATCGCTCGCAATGGGAAATGCTTCGCCCGCAATGAAGAGCGACATGGTGAATCCGATGCCGGAAAGCATCCCCGTACCAAGCAGCTGCGACCACGAGTAGCGGTCTGACTTGGTCGCAAGCCGCAGCCGCACCGCCAGGGCAGCCGCTGTGGCCATGCCCAGCGGCTTTCCCACCAGCAATCCCAGCATCACCGCCAGCACGAGCCGGCCATGGCCCTCCAGCACGCTGGCGCTCATGACCACGCCCGCATTCGCCAGGGCGAAGATCGGCAGCACCACGTAGTTGGATCGGAGCGACACCGTGCGCAACAGGCGGTCGGCGGGCGACTCCAGGCGCTCGTGGATGGCATCGAGCGCCTCCATCGCCGGCGCGGACGGCCCGTGATGCAGCACTTCCTCGCTGCGACGCGCCTCGGCGACGAGAATGGCGTTGGCCTGCGCCATGAGCGCGCGGGCATTGGCCGGGTCACGCGTGGGGATGAAGAGCGCAAGCAGCACTCCGGCGAGCGTGGCGTGCAGGCCGCCCAGGAAAATGGCCACCCACAGGAGCACGCCGAGCACCAGGTACGGCGTGACCCGGTAAATCCTGGCGCGGTTGAAGAGTGCGAGCAAGCCGACGATGCCCGCGGCTGCGAGCAGGTATCCCGGATGCAGCGCTTCGGAATAGAAGATGGCCACGACGAGTATCGCCGCGATATCGTCCACGATCGTCGCGGCAGTGAGAAAGATGCGCAGCTCCACCGGCACACGACGCCCGAGCATCACGATGAGCGCGATGGCAAAGGCGGTGTCCGTCGCCATGGGCACGCCCCAGCCGTGCGCCCACGGACCGACCGGGAGCACCAGCCGATAGAGCGCAGCGGGCACCAGCGCGCCGCCGAGCGCCGCCGCGACCGGCAGCGCGGCAGCGCGGCGGTTGGAGAGATGCCCGACACTGAATTCGCGCTTGATCTCGAGCCCTACCACCAGAAAGAAGACGGTAAGCAGGCCGTCGTTCACCCAGCGGATCAGCGGCAGCTGGAGGGCACCATCGCCGAAGTGGATGCCCAGCGTCTGCTGCCAGAATGCCTGGAAGGCATCCCCGACAGGTGAATTGGTCAGCAGGACTGCGAGGATAGTCGTGAACAGGAGCAGCAAGCCGGCGGCCGGTGCCCAGCGGGCAAAATCAAGAGCGGCGGTCCGGACCCTGTGTCCCAGCGAGCCAAGCAGGGCGTCGGAGAAGTCATGGGAGTCCCAGAGCCCCTCGTATTTCCTGCCATTGATGAAGAACGTCGGCGTGAGCCGAACG
>CBINCZ010000237.1:0-4790 GCA_966249295.1 uncultured Gemmatimonadales bacterium | reverse complement strand
CACGGCGAAGCAGCCAGCCGGCCAGGACCAGCACCACCATGATGAGAAAGGCGTAGTAGATCACGAAAGTTCCTCGACACCGGCAGCCGTGACCCGGTGCGACACGAGGGGCAGCAGGTGAGCCTCCGTCCCGAGTGTTATCGCCTCCGCAAGCGCGCCGGCAGCGGCTGTTGCATCGTCACGGGTCCGCGCATGGATCTCGACCAGCGGTTGTCCTCGTTCCACGGTGTCGCCCGCTACAGCCTGAAAGACGAAGCCCACCGATGGGTCGATCACGTCATCCATGGTGGCCCGCCCACCGCCCAGTGCTACGATCGCACGGCCCACTGCCCTGGGCTCGATATTCACCACCACGCCACCCTCGCGTGCCACGAACATCTCCTGCACGGGCGCCGCCGGCAGCCGTTCAGGAAACTCCACCAACGCCGGGTCGCCGCCCTGTGCTTCCACGATCTGCATCAGGCGCTCCAGCGCCCGGCCCGATTGGATGGTATCGCGCAGCAGGTGCCGAGCCGTGGCCGCATCCGAGGCGAGGCCCGCCACCCGCAGCATCTCGATTCCCAGCGCAAAGGTCACGTTCATCAGGTCTTCGGGACCATGACCGCGAAGCCCGGCGACGGCCTCGCGTACCTCGAGCGCATTTCCGGCGGCCCGGCCCAGTGGCCGGTCCATCGCCGTGAGCAGGGCGACGACACGGCACCCCCGACTCTCGCCCAGGGCAACCATGGTGCGCGCCAGTGTCAATGCATCGTCCACTGAAGGGAGAAAGGCGCCACTGCCGGTCTTTACGTCCAGCACCAGGCCATTCAATCCTTCCGCCAGCTTCTTGGACATGATGCTGGCGGCGATCAGCGGGATTGATTCGACGGTCGCGGTGACGTCCCGGAGCGCATAAAGGCGCTTGTCGGCGGGCGCGATCTCCGGTGTCTGGCCAATCAGCACGCAGTTCAGCCGCCGGACCTGTGCCTCGGCGTCGCGCAATGAAAGGTCGGTGCGGAAGCCGTGGATCGACTCCAGCTTGTCGAGCGTTCCCCCGGTATGGCCCAGGCCGCGGCCGGACATCATGGGCACGGCAACGCCCGCGGCGGCGAGCATGGGGGCCAGCAGCAGGCTGGTCTTGTCGCCCACGCCACCGGTAGAGTGCTTATCCACCCGGGGCGTGGCCCAACCATCGAACCGCAGGCGGTCACCGCTTTCCAGCATGGCATCGGTGAGCGCCGCCAGTTCCTGGGGCTCGAGGCCGCGGAAGCAGATGGCCATGAGCAGCGCCGACATCTGGTAGTCGGGGACGCGCTCCGCGGCGTAGTCGCGGATCAGCTCGGCCCACTCGCCCGGCTTCAGCGCGTGCCCATCCCGCTTGCGTTCGATCAGGCGCGGCACAACCATTGATCAGGCTCCGATGCGGGCCAGTACCATGTTCACGAGGTTCTCATGCGGGTGCTCCTGCTCAGTGCGACACTCCTGGCCACCGCGGCCGCACCGCTGGCTGGCCAGACTGCAGCCGACGAAATCCGCGCCGGCCTGGCGGCGCGCGACTCGCTCGATGCCGACGCATCGCTCGAGCATTTCCAGCGAGCGACCCAGCTGGACTCGACCAGCTATGAAGCCAACTGGCGCACTGCAATCGCGCTCATCGACGCCGGCGCCGAAACGCCCGACAGCGTCAAGTCGCCGGCGCGGGATTCGATGTACGCACTGGCTGAAACATATGCGCGGCGGGCCGTGGCGCTGCGCCCGGACGACGCCGACGGCCACTTTGCCCTGGCCGATGCCATCGGCCGGGCGTCACTCACCAAGAGCAAGCGGGAACGGGTCGAGCGGGCCAAGGAGATCCGGGACGAGGCCCTGAAGGCCATTCAGCTCAACCCCAGGCACGATGGCGCCTATCACATTCTCGGTCGCTGGAATGCGGAGATCATGCGGCTGAGCGGGGTGCAGCGCTTCGTGGCGAAGAACTTCCTGGGTGGCGCGGTGTTCAACCAGGCGTCGTGGAATGGGGCGGTGGCCAACATGGAGCGTGCCGTGGAGCTGGATCCGCAGCGGATCTTCCACCGCCTCGACCTCGCGCTCGTCTACATGGACGTCAAGCGCTACGCCGAGGCCGAGACCCAGCTCCAGCGCATCGCGGCGCTGCCGGCCTCCGAACCAGGAGATCCGGAATACAAGCGGCAGGCAGCGGCGTTATTGGAGACGCTAAGCGCTCAGCGCTAAGCCCTCAGCGATACTCCGCGATCCGCTCCTTTACCGCGTCCACGCCATCATCCAGCCGCTCCCGCAGCCGGCGCCGACGGCGGTTGAACTCCCGCCGGGCCCGGGTGCTGGCATCTTCCAGGCGGTCCATGGCCTCATCGCGGGCTGACCGCGCGCGTCGCGACAGCTCACGCCGGGTTTCCTCACCCGATTGCGGCGCGAACAGGAGCGCGATGCCGGCACCCACCAGCGCGCCGATGACAATTCCCGAGAGCAAGCTGCCCGCACTGCCATCCGAGTGGTTGCGTCCCATCTGGTTCCTCCGGTTCAGTCCTGCCCAAGCATCACACCGCACGCCCGTGGCGCACGGTGACAGCGCTCACACCTCATACGGACGCCGTCGCGTTTCTTGACGGCTCCACTAATTGTACACCGGGCTGCTGCCTTCTGCACGCTATTCCGCCGGGGCGCTTCCCGCTTAGATTCGGACTCCCACATGGCACCGGGACGGAGCGCATGAGCATCACCACGCAGGACGAAGTCGAGCGGCTGCAGCACCGCGTGCACTCGCTGGAGCAGGAGCGCAGGCACCTGCTCGCGGTGATCGAGATCCTGCAGGAGATCAGCGGATCGCTGCACTTCGTGGACATCGTGCAGGCGGTGGCGCGGCGGCTGGGTGAGGCGTTCGGCCTCGACCGCTCCTCCATCTTCCTGTCCGAGCGGGACGGCCGCACGGTGCGCCTGGTCGCCAGCTATGAAGACCCGAGCATCCGGAACTACGTGGTGGACCTGGAACGCTATCCCGAACTCCGCCAGGCGCTCCAGACCGGCCAGACCGTGCACATCGACGACGTGGCCACCGATCCCTCGCTGCGCCACGCCCGGGGCGCGCTCAGCACCCGCCGGGTCAAGTCGATCACGGTCGTGCCGATCACGTGGCGGGGTGCCGCTATCGGCGCCATCTTTCTCCGCACCTTCCGGGACGGCCATCCCTTCTCGGACGCCGACGTCCGCTTCTGCCAGGTGGTCGCGAGCCTGACCGCCCGTGCCCTGCGCAACGCGCATCGGTTCGAGCGGCTGCAGGACCGCCAGGGCGAGCCGCCCGAACTGCGCGTCCGCGAACGCGAACGCGCCGCCCTCATCGGATTCCTGCGACGCCTGCTGGAGACCTTCTCGGATCGCGAGGGCCCATGGGACGAAAGCGTGCTGGCCCGCGCCAGCGCGGAGGAAATCGAGCGGCTGGTGGGCGTAACGATGGCCGTGATCGCACAGGAGGCCACCGGCCGATGACCGGGGCTGCCGCCAGTCGCGCGGCCGAGGAAGTGGCGCGCCTGCGCCAGCTGATCGAGGAAGCCAATCGCGCCTACTATGTCGCCGACGCACCGGTCATCAGCGACGCGGAGTACGACCGGCTGTTCCGCGAGCTGCAGGCGCTCGAGACAGAGCATCCCGAACTCGCATCCCCCGACAGCCCCACCCAGCGCATCGGTGCCGAGCCCGCCTCGGCGCTGGTCAAGCGCACCCATCGCCGGCCCATGCTGTCGCTGGCCAATGCGTTCAGCGACGATGAACTGACCCAGTGGGAGGAGCGCAACGCCCGCCTCGCGCCCGAAGTCCGGACGGCGGGCTACGTGGTCGAGGTCAAGATCGACGGCACCGCCGTGAACCTCACCTACGCCGACGGCAAGCTGGTGATGGGTTGCACCCGCGGCAACGGCACTGTTGGTGAGGACGTCACCGCCAATATCCGGACCATCAGCGACGTTCCGCTCACGCTGAAGGGCTCCGACTGGCCGGCGCTCATGGAGATCCGGGGCGAAGTGTACCTCCCCTACGCCAGCTTCCGCCGCCTGAACGAGCGCCGGGAGCGCGACGGCGAGCCGCTCTTCGCCAACCCGCGCAATGCCGCCGCCGGCAGTCTTCGCCAGCTCGATCCCCGCATCACCCACGAGCGCCGGCTTCGGATGTTCGCCTTTGCCATCGAGCCGATCGAGGGGCGCATCGGAGTCACTGCCCATCACCAGATCCTGGAGCGATTGGAGGCGTGGGGCTTCCGGGTCGAGCCGCATCACCAGATGTTCGGGTCCCTGTCCGAGGTGCAGGCGGCCGTCGCCTCATTCGAGCAGGAACTCCCGGGGCTTCCCTTCCCGGCCGACGGCATTGTGGTCAAGGTGGATCCCATCGGGCTGCAGGCTGAACTGGGTATCGTAGGCGGCCGGGAGCCGCGCTGGGCCATCGCCCGGAAGTTTGCACCCGAGGTGGCGGTCACCCGGCTCAAGCAGATCCGGATCAACGTGGGTCGCACCGGCGCCCTCAATCCGTGGGCTGAACTCGAGCCGGTGGAACTGGGCGGCGTGGTCGTCTCCGCGGCGACGCTGCACAATGAGGACCTGATCGCGCAGAAGGACATCCGGAATGGCGACTGGGTCGAGGTCATCCGCGCCGGCGAGGTGATTCCCCAGGTGGTGCGACCCGTGCTGGAAGACGTCGATCCCGCCACCCGCGGCGCCCCGTTCCGAATGCCCACCAAGTGTCCGGCCTGCGGCACGCCGGTGGAGCGGCCGGCGGACGAGGCGATGCGCTACTGCCCCAACGTCTCG
>CBINCZ010000236.1:0-4819 GCA_966249295.1 uncultured Gemmatimonadales bacterium | reverse complement strand
TTCATGCTCAACATCCTGCCGGGCCGGCTGCAGACCAACTTCGTCCTGCCCGACGGGCACGACCGCTGCCGGGTGATCTTTCAGTACTTCCATGACACGGTGGACGAGGAGCGGGTCGAGGCCGACGTGGCGTACAGCGATGCGGTGCAGGCGGAGGACGCGGACATCTGCGCCCGGGTGCAGCAGGGCCTCGCCTCGCGCGCCTATGATACTGGCCGCTTCTCGGTGCGCTATGAGGCCGGGGTGCATCATTTTCAGGAGCTGGTGCGGGAGGCGTATAGGTTGGGAGTTAAGAGCTGAGAGCTGAGAGCTGAGAGCTGAGAGCTAAGAGCTAAGAGCTAAGAGAGCACTCACCGTTGCCTCACTCGTGACTCTCCACTCTCAACTCTCAACTCTTCGCTCTCAGCTCTCAGCGCTTAGCCTCAAACGTCACCCGCTGCTGCACCAGGGTCCGGACCGCCTGGCCGTCCTTGCGCCCCGGCGTGAGCCGGCAGGAGCGCACTGAAGCTGCGGCAGGTGGGGCAAAGCCCCGATGGCTGGCTTCCAGTACCCGTACCGAATTGGGTTCAACCCGCCCGAGCGTATCCACCACATACGCGAGTAACACGGACCCGCTGCGGCCGCCGAGGGAGGCGGGCGGTGCCACCCGATCGCAGCCCACCACCGTGGGTTTCTCGCTCAGCTCCGAGGCGAGCTGCGGTGCAGGGCGGCCCACCGAATCGGCGCGCAGCATCTCGATGACGGCGACCGCGTCGGTGGTGTAGGGCAGCGTGTCCGCGCCGATGGCCTGGAGCTGTGCCTGCTGGCTTGCCAGCGCCACGATGCGCGCCGTAGTGGTGTCCGAGATCCAGATGGTCAGGATATTTTCGCCCGTGTCGGCGGTGGCCGTCCAGCGCCCGCGCCGCCACTGCCGCCCCGTCTCGATCGTCGTATCGGGCGCGCCCCACAGCCGGGAGAGGGCGTCATAGGCGGTGCCCGGCTCGGTCATGAACTCGCGGATGGCCAGGTAGGAAACCATGCTGTCGGCCGACTGGACCATGGCGCTCACGTTCACCGTGCTCGCCGAGGAGTCCGGCGTGAAACAGAGCAGGTCGGCCGCGAGGTCCTCGACCCGGAACGACGAGCACGACATGGCGCCAATGCCGAGGCTGGTGGCCGCGGCCCGGAGATCAGTGGCGTCCATGCCCGGCGTCATGCCGTGGAAGGCAAACGGCTTGGGGTTGCCGCGGTCGCCGCATCCCGCCAGCAGCAGGCAGGCGACGGTCAGGAACAGCCCATGGCTGAGGGGCACAGGGCGGAGGCGCAAGGACACGGGACCTCGTGGGATGCGGATACCGGGGAGTGAAGTTATGCTGTAGCCGCCGTACGGGCAAAGCCGCTACCTTCGAGGCGCGGTGCCCGTACCCCATCACTTTCGTCGAGGGATGAACCCGCATGCTCCGTCAGGGCCTGCTCTGGTTGTCGCAGCAGAATGGCATTTTCCGCTTTGTCCGCTCCAATCCGCTGGCTCGGCGCTTTGCCTCGCGGTTCGTGGCAGGCGAAACCATCGAGGAAGGCGTGGCGGCGGCCCGCGAACTGATGGCGCGCGGCATCACCGCCTCGCTGGACCTGCTGGGCGAAAGCGTGACCCGTCCCGACGAGGCCTCGGCGGCGAAGGACGAGTACCTGGTGATGCTCGACCGGATGGCGGCCGCCGGCGACATCGAGGTCAACGTCTCGGTGAAGCTCACCCAGATGGGGCTCGACATTGACGAGGATCTCTGCCGGCGCAACATGCGGGAGATCCTTGAGCGCGCCGCGTCCCTCGGCGGTTTCGTGCGGCTGGACATGGAGGGCTCCGATTATACCCAGCGCACCCTCGACTTCTTCCGCCAGCACCTCTTTCCCGACTTCGGCGCCCACTGCGGCGTGGTGATCCAGTCCGCCCTGCGCCGGTCCGAACGCGACATCAATGACCTGATCGCCATGCGGGCGCGCGTCCGGCTCTGCAAGGGGGCCTACCTCGAGCCGCCCGATATCGCCTTCCCGGAAAAAGCGGATGTGGACCGGAATTACGTGAAGCTGATGGAACGGCTGCTGACCGAGGGCAATTATCCCGGCCTCGCCACTCACGACGAGCGCATCATCACCCATGCGCGCGCCTTCGTCGCACAGCACCGGATCACGGAGGACCGCTTCGAGTTCCAGATGCTCCACGGCGTGCGGCGCGACCTGCAGCAGCAGCTCCGTGCTGCCGGCCATCGGATGCGGGTCTACGTGCCGTTCGGCACCCAGTGGTATCCCTACCTGATGCGCCGCCTCGCCGAGCGCCCCGCCAACATCGCCTTCATGATGGGCAACATCTTCAAGGAGTCGGTGAAGCACTGATGACGGACCTGACGCTCGGCGGCTACATGGCCACGCACGAACGGGCCGCCGCCTTCGGCGGCAGCGATGGCCAGGCCTACTCCGTCGGCATCGTGGTGGACGAGGCACCAGACAACCGCGGCCGTTACGGCGCGACCCTTCTCTTCGTGCGCTGGTCGCCGGCGGGCGACCGGCCTGTGGGTCATGTCGAGACGCCGGTGCTGGCCTGGGGGCGGACCCCGGAGGAAGCCGACGAGCGTGTCCGGGCGCTGTCGCTCTACGATGTGAAGGCCGCGCTCGACGAAGCCATCGCGTCGGCGCCCGGCGAATGGTGACCGGCACCGTACTCGAGCGTGACGGGGCGCACTACCGCGTCCTGACGTCCGAGGGCGAGCGCCGGGCCGTGCTCCGGAAGAAGGTGAAGCGCGAGGAGCTCCGGGTAGTGGTGGGTGACCAGGTGCGACTGGAGCCGGAACCGGGCGGCGAGCTGTTCGGCATCACTGCGGTGGAGCCGCGCCGCAGCGTGCTCGAGCGGCGGGTGCCCGAGGGACGAGGCACCCGCATCGTCGTCGCCAACCCGGATGAAGTCTTTGTCGTCACCGCCACCGCCGATCCCGCCCCGCTCCCACAGCTGCTCGACCGCCTCCTGGTGCTGGCCGAGGCCAACGAAATCGAAGCCGCCGTCGTGATCAACAAGGTGGACAAGGCGCCGCCGAAACAGCTCGCGGAGCGCTTCACGCGGGCCGGCTATCGGGTGCTGGAAACCAGCGCGCTGACAGGAGAGGGAATAGCGGAATTCACCGCCGCCCTTCGGGGCCACACTGCCGTGGTGACGGGCCCGTCAGGCGCCGGCAAGTCCAGCTTGCTCAACATGGTGGAACCGGGGCTGGGTCTCCGCACCGGCGAGATCAGTGAAAAGGTAGGGCGCGGCCGCAATACTACTGTGGGTGCCTTGATGATCCCTCTTGCCCACGGCGGCTTCCTGGTCGACACGCCGGGCTTCAGCGAGGTGGGACTCTGGGGCATTGACCCGCAGGAGCTCGCCTCCTGCTTTCCCGAAATGCGGCCGTTCCTCGGCGAGTGCCGCTTCCAGGACTGCCGCCACCGCACCGAACCAGGCTGCGCCATCCGTGCCGCCGTGGACCGCGGCGACATCGCCGCCGACCGGCTGGAGAGCTATCACGTGTTGTTGAAGGAGCTCGAGGGAGCGCCGAGGGAGTGGGAATGAAGGACTCGGGCTGCGGGACTCGGGACTCGGCCTACCCGTCCCGCGTCTCGCGTCCCGCGTCCTTCCTTGTCCACCGCTTCGCATCCCGAGTCTCCACCTTCGCCATCATCCGCTCGAACGCGTCGTCCAGGTCGATCCCTTCGCGATTGGCCATGCAGATGATGACGAAGAGGATGTCCGCCATCTCCATGCCGAGGTCGCCCTCGGGCTCGTCGGGCTTCCGGGTCTTCTGGCCGAAGCGATCGTTGATGTCGCGCGCCAGCTCGCCCACCTCCTCGGCCAGCCGGGCCATGTTGGTGAGCGGGTGGAAATAGCCCTCTTCGAACTGGCTGATCCAGGCGTCGACGCGGGTTTGCAGGGAAGAGAGGGGCATGGGATGGGGGCTGAGAGTCAAGAGCTGAGAGCTAAGAGTCGAGAGTCGAGAGTCGAGAGAAGATAATGCGCTCAGCGCTTGGCTCTCAGCTCTTAGCTTCTTCAACACCTCCCGCATGAAATCCGGCAGATCTCCAGGATTCCGTGAAGTGATCATGTTGCCGTCCACGACCACGCTCCTGTCTTCCCAGAGCATGCCGGCATTGACAAGGTCGTCCTTGATGGCATTGACGCTGGTGCCGCGCTTGCCCTTGACGATCTTTGCCGAGATCGGCACCCAGCCGGCGTGGCAGATGAAGGCGACCAGCTTGCCGGCCTCGAAGATCTCGCGAGTGAGCTCGAGCACCTTGGCACTGCGGCGCAGCTTGTCGGGGGCGAAGCCACCGGGAATCACGAGCCCGTCGAACTGATCGGCCGAGAGTCCGTCGACGGTTGTGTCCGGAGTGCAGGGATAGCCGTGCTTGCCCTGGACCTGGTCCATGGTGAGCCCGGCGACGACAGTCGTGAAGCCCGCTTCTTCCAGCCGGATCTTGGGATACCAGAGTTCCAGGTCCTCGTAGAGGGGGCCGGTGAAGAGGAGGATTTGGGAAGTCATGAGTCGTAGGTCGTAGGTCGTAGGTCGTAAGTTGATGGGCGAGATGGGCAAGATGGGCGGGTGATTTTCTGGATGGGCAGGATGGGCGGGTCAATGCTGACCCGGCATCACCTGCCCCGCCTGCCCATCTCGCCCATCCTGCCCATCCTGCCCATCCTGCCCATCTTGCTGTAAACTACTGCATCCCCACACGGACCACAGGCAATGCGATCCCGCGATCGAATCCTCGCGAATCTTGAGTCCATCTATCGTGAATCCTACGAGCAGGCCAAGGCGGC
>CBINCZ010000235.1:0-4826 GCA_966249295.1 uncultured Gemmatimonadales bacterium | reverse complement strand
AGTGTCGCGAGGAAGTTGTCCTGGTCCAGCAGCGTCGTCGTGCCGTTGCGCTCGTCACGCTGGTTGATGCTTGACATGCTGGCCGAGAGGTTCATCCCGTTCCGGAAGCCGAGCTGCAGGTCGGGCGACAGCGACTTGGAGGTGATGGCATTGCGTGCGGTCGCCTCGTCGCCGGCGGGTTGCTCGCTCAGGCCCGAGCGGTTCCGGAAGGTGGTGCCCAACGCCAGCAGCGTCAGCGGACCGCTGGTGAATGTCTGCGACCATCGGACATTGCCCGCCGGCCACTCGGTCTGTCTCGATACCAGCGGCTGGGTGTTGCCGGTAATCCGCTGGTATCGTGTCGCATCCGTCTGGCTGTAGCTCAGCGCGAAGGAGACACCCAGCGGCAGGTCGGCGCCACTCGTCACCGTCCGGATGCGGACATCCGAGGCGCCGATGGCACGGGTGCCGAACTGCTGGAGGAAATCGTTGAGGTCGCCCATCGCCAGCTGATAGCTCAGCGTCGGCTCGAACGCCGCAAGGTCGAAGCTCGAGGAGAGCAGGCGCCGGGAGCTCACGTCCACCGGTCGTACCCGGGCAAAGATCTTGTTGAAGCCGGAGGAGTCACCCGTGAGACCGCGGACCAGCCTGCTCAGGTCCACCGACGCACCGATCTCATTGCTTCGGCTGTTGTTGAGCGTTTGCGGCAGCACGAACGCCCCAGCGGTGTCACCGCCGACCTGAATGGGCGGGCGGCTCGTGAGGTAGCGTGACAGCGTAAAGCCCGAACGATGAATGAACCGGGGCCTGAGCCAGCTCGAGATGACCGGCGTGAGCGTGGCGGAGGTGCTGAGCTGCCGGTCGCGCTCCACCCCGACATCCATGCCGAGGAAGCTCCGGCGGGAGAGCGAGGCGAGCCGGCCGATTTCGGTCGAGTCGGAATAGTGCCGAAGGTCGCGCGAGCTGCTCAGGTCGGCGCTGAGGGTGAGCATGCCGAGTGGTTGCCAGGTCATGCCGGCAGAGTTGCGCCAGACGTGGTTCAGCGAAAAGGTCGGGACCAGGGTCGTGTCCAGGTCCCGGATGATGGGCACCTGATACGCAGTGAGCTCGTTCTGGTCCCGCACCAGGCCGCTGGAAAGCCGGACACTGGTAGGTGCGAGACTGAATCGCGACCTCGCCAGCGCCTTCCCCGCCTCGGATTTCCGCAGGAAGCCCGGCAGGACGCCACTCAGGTCCACCACCGGACCGCTCCGGCCGAGGACCAGGTTGTACGCCGCCACGAAATTGGTGCTGCTGTTCTCCGCGTGACTCAGCTCGGTCTGTGCCAGTCCACGCCCGAAGGATGCCGTGATGGACAATGGGTCCACCAGCCCGCGCACGAGCCAGTCGCGGCCCCTCGCCGAGCGACGCAGGGAGAAGTTGTAGGTGGTGGACCATGAGTACGGCTTCCGCAACCCCTCGAGTGCCGCACCCCGGATGTCCGTGCCAGTGATCAGCTGCGGATCGACGGATGCCCTGGTGAGGGAGATGCTGGCCGGGATGGCGAGCCCCAGCGACGCGGGCAGGAACCGGTCGAGCCGCACGTTGCCGCCGAACCTGACCGTGCTGTTGGAGCGGAAACTGGGCGCCTGCCCGATCTGGCGGAATTGTCCGTCCTGCCCGATGAGCGACACGCTGAAATCGCCGACGTCCGAGGCCGACAGCCGAGCGTCCAGGGCGTACGCCTTGCCGATCCTGGAGACCGGCTCGGTGACCCGGATATCATCGATCCAGACTTCGGCGGTCGGCAGCGGGCCGTTATCCGCCACCCGGAAGAGACCGGCCGACAGCTCCTGGATCGAGGCCAGGTTGGGTGGATTGATGCCGGGGCTGCCCACCTGCACCATGTACCCATCCTGGCAGGCGACATACGCGAGTGGGTCGCCGCCGCATTCCGCCGCCCCCGACGGCGCCTCGCCCCGGAGCCATCGGGCCTCGATCTCGGCGCGCAACGTTCGCCAGACCTCGAGGTCGATGACCATTTCCGGTTCCCACGACGTGGTACGGGCGGGCGCGTGGTAGAGATAGAAGTTCCGGTCGTCACTGCCCAGCTTCACGAACGCTTCGAGATCACCCCGCTCCCACCCCTCGCCATGTCCCCGGGCCCACACCCGCAGCTCACTGTAGTTGAGCAGGTTCTGGGCCCCGGAGGCGAAACGGACGTAGGCCTCGGCCCGCTCGTTGAGCGCGAGATCGGTCGCGATGACCCGGAGCGATTTCTCATTGATCTGCTGGGTCAGCTGGCCCGAGCCGACGTTCTTGTCGTTGAGGGCGTTGATGGCGCCGGGCGGTGGCGTGTAGCCCAACTCCACATTTTCCGTTGAGACAGTAGCAGCCACCACGTCACCATGGGGGAGGCCGGTCGACCCGCTCAGCCCCGCGATCGGTGTCTCGGCGCGGCGATTCCATGGCGCGCCCACGAAGCGCATCCGCGCCAGTGCCAGGCGGCCGGTAAGATGCGGACCACTGGTGGGCGGCGGCGCGATGAACGTGAGACGGAGCTGCTGGATGAGGCGGATGTTCGGGGCACCGATCTCGAGTGCATTGGGCCCGTGCAGCGGCACCCGGTAGAGCGTCCATCCACCCTGGCCGTCACGGTCGAAGTACTTCTGGCCCCTGCCCTTCACGATGTACGTGCTGTCGGTGAGGTCCACCACCATGCGGAACACGCTTTCGTTCGTGCCGCTGGCGTTCAGCAGGTTGTCGCCATTCAGGTCCTCGGTGTCGAGGTGGCCGTTGCCGCTGGTGCAGCGGGCACCGAGATCACCCCAGGGAAAGACCTGCACCGAGGACTGCAGTTCGCGGTGGCACAGCTCAACGCCGGACACCCACGCGCCATCGATGTTGACCGAATCGGGCCGGTCGCCCAGGATGCCGATATCGTCGGTCGAGGCGTTGAAGATGCCGTCACTGCCGCGCTCGGTATCGAGCCGACCGACGCCCACGAGCTGCCGGCCGGTGTAGAGGGTATCCCCCGCCGCGGTCGTGAGACTCTCCGGCGCGAAGGCAATTGCGTCCTCATTCACGCTGCCCAGGTCGATAATGACCTGCATATGAGCCGAGTCCGCCGAGTGCGCGCCCGACTCGTACACATAGAACTCGAGATACTCGGAGCGGGACAGGTCCACACCGGTGGAGCTGAGCGGGGTGACGATGGAGCGCCAGCGCGGCCGCAGCGGGCGCGGATCCAGTTTCCAGCGCAAGGTCCCGTCCTTGCGCGGGAAGCCGCCTGCGGTGTCGGACTGAAGCCCAAGCCAGAGCACGGTCTCGAACTGGTCGCCCTTGCCGGCCAGGACGACGGTGGAGTCGATATCCTGCGGCCGCCAGCGTGACGCATTGCCGGCGTCGTTGGGCACCAGGTTCTGCCAGGTCAGCTGCGCGGCGTCGGCGGTGTCGAACGCGGCGCCGAAGCCGAGCAGTGGATCAACGCCATCTACTCGCTGGGGCGCGCTGCTGAATTCCCAGACCTGCTCGAAGAGCGAGATCGGGGTGCCCACATCGCGCTCGAACTCCTCGAGATAGGCCGCTCCCGAGCGATTGGGATCCGGCTTGGAGAAGGCCAGCTCGCCGTTGAGGTCGAGCCGCGAGGGAGCGGTCGACCGGCTGCTGCTCAGCCGGTTCATGAATCGGGTGATGCCGTCGGAGCGGAAGTGCAGGTCGGTGCTGATGCCGCCTACCATGTTGGCCTTGGCCTCGAAGCCCAGCTGGGGCCGATTGTAGGCGCTGGCTTCGCGCTGGAAGACGCCGATCAGGTTGATCGAGCCCGTCTCACCCAACGAATAGCGCGACGTCAGCCCGATGATGGACGTCGGCGCGATGGCGAACAGATCCTGCTGCTCGAAGCGCGCCTTGACGGTCCCGCCACTGCTGCCGAACAAGGCGTCCGGGTCGGTGAATGTGACCACGCCGGTGCCGTAATCGATGGTGTAGTCCACCCCGCGTAACAGCAGCCGGCTGTTCACTTCGATCTGCTCCGATCCCTCCTTGAGCTGGATCGCGTTGAGGCTGAGCTGTGACCGGTCACCCCCGGAAGCGGCGTTGTACTGCAGGCGGAACTGGAAGCGTGACGGTGGCCCCTGTGGCGAGAGGATCAGGTACGCCGGCGTACGATACAGCGAATCAGTGATCTCGGCGGGCGTGAGCCGGCTTGGGTCCGCGAACGGCTCCAGGCTGGGAAAGACGATGTACGACTCCCGCAGCACACCCGCGGTGCTGATGGAGTCGCGCGCGCGCGGGAAGAGGCGGTTGGCGGCGTCAAATGTTGCCGGGTCGGACGGCACGGCGAGCCCCAGCTGGGCCAGGTAGGTCGGCGCGCCTCCCTGTGGACGCTCGGTCTGGTTGAGCGTCACTGCCACCCGGAGACTGCTGCGGTCGAGGTCGCTCCCGGCCACCCGATAGATCTGCCTCATCTCATGGCGGAAGGTGCCGGCTTCGGGCCCGCGACGCGGCTCGACGATCAGTTCCAGCGAGTCCACCACCGCAGGCCGATCCGCGCTCGGGAAGGTCCCGACCCGGCCGCCCGATGCGGTGGTGTAGCTGACCGCCAGATAGTCGGTGGGATCGAGCTTGATGGACAGCGAGAACCAGAGTCCCGACGGATCCAGGTAGTAGTCGCGTCCCTGCAGGAGCAGCTCCCACTGCACACCTTCATCCGGCGCCACCTGCCCCAGTCGCTGGGTCGGGTCGGCACTGTTGCTGGCAAACGCCTTCACCCCGCCCAGGGTCGGCGTCACGTTATTGCCCGCAGTGGCTGCGCGATAGCGATAGACCCGCACCTGCGCCGGCCGGGCAGATTCCGGCAACGAAGC
>CBINCZ010000234.1:0-4829 GCA_966249295.1 uncultured Gemmatimonadales bacterium | reverse complement strand
ACGCGCCCGGCAGTGACATCATTCCAGGGCCGCGTCCAGCTCCATGGGGACGTTGTTCTTGAGCGCCTGGGAGACGGGGCAGCCATTCTTGGCACTCTCGGCTGCCTTCCTGAAGGCGGCTTCGTCCATGCCGGGCACGACGCCGCGGACCTTGAGCTTGAGGCCAGTGATCTTGAAACCGTCGCCCACCTTGCTGATGGTGCACTCGGCTTCGGTCGTGATGCGGGTCGGCGGTGTGCCGGCCGATTCCAGGCCCAGTGACAGGGCCATGCTGAAACAGGAAGCTTCCGCTGCCGCGATCAGTTCTTCCGGGTTGGTGCCCTTGGCACCTTCGAAACGGGTGGCAACTGAGTAGGGACTGCTGAAGGCGCCTGATCCGGCCTCGAACCGACCCTTGCCGGTCTTGAAGCCGCCCTCCCAGACCGCCTGTGCCTTGCTGGTTGGCATGTCTTCTCCTCGCAGAGTGAACAAGGGAAAGTAGCCGCCTCCATGCCCGGGAGCATCCCTTCCGGGGCCACAGGGAACCGGGATAGCTTGTCCAGCGTGAACATGTCCAGACTGCCCCTTGGCGCCAGCGCACTTCTTCTCCTGCTCGGCAGCGTCGCCAGCTGCCGGGACGGGCACCCCGGATTGTCGGGCGGGATGGTGGTGCGTGACAGCGCCGGCGTGCACATCGTGCTGAACACGGCACCGGCGTGGGCGCGCGAGTCGGCGTGGACGGTGGTGGACACCCCGTTCTTCGACGCCGGCGGCGCGCCGGGCAGCGATTTCCATGACATCGTGAGTGTGGTGCGCACGCGGGACGGCGCGCTCGCCGTCGCTGACGGCGGGGACCAGCGGATCCGGGTCTTCAATGGTGCGGGAGAGATTGTTCGTATCCTGGGTGCCCGCGGGTCGGGCCCCGGTGAATTCCGCAGTCTGTCCTGGATGACCGCGGCCGGCGATTCGCTGCTGGCATACGATCCGGTGGAGCGCCGGCTGACGCTGTTCGGCGCCTACGGCCGGGTGCGGACCGCCGCGCTGGATGTGGGCAGTGCGCTTTTCAGCACGCCGCTCGGCCGGTTTCGCGACGGAAGCCTGCTGGTGGAGAGTGGCGGACCTCGGTTTCCCTTTCCCGGGAAACGGGGCCAGGTGCGGCGTGACTCAGCCCTGCTGCTGCGGGTCGATGCCGAGGGTCATGTCCAGGACACGCTCGCGCACGTCCCCTGGAGCGAGAGCTTCGGCGTGGAGCTGGGCAGCGGCGACCGCCGCTTCATGGCGCCGATGCCGCGCCCCTTCGCCCGGCGCACCAGCGCCGTCGTCCTGCACAGCGGCTTTGCGGTGGGCGAGGGTGGGGCGTATGCGATCGATGTGTACTCCCACGACGGCACCCTGCAGCAATCCATGCGGCGCAACCGGAGCGGCGCGCCCGTGACGCCCGAGGCGATCCATGCCTTCACCGATGCGCGGCGGGCCATGCCCGCCGCGACCGGTCTCCAGGGCTCACTCGATTCCGCCCTCGTGATGGCGCTAGACAGCGCCCCGTTCCCCCAAACCATGCCAGTCTTCGAGCGCGTGCTCGCCGACGAGACCGGCCACCTCTGGGTGGAGGAGTATTCCATCCGGGGCGGCCAACCCCGCCGCTGGAGCGTGTTCAATGACTCGGGACGATGGCTGGGCGACGTCACCACACCCGCGGGCTTCGACCCGCAGTACATCACGGGGGACGCACTGTACGGGGTGTGGCGCGCGGGGAGTGACGTCCCGCGGGTGCGGGGGTATGAGTTGGTGAAGCGTTGAGAGTTAAGCGCTGAGAGCTGAGAGATGAGAGCTTAGAGCTAAGAGTGGTTACCTTCGCTGGGTTCTCAGCTCTCAGCTCTCAGCTCTCAGCTCTCAGCTCTCAGCTCTTCCGCCTCACCACCATCACTCCCAGTCCTGCCAGCGCCAGCGCCAGGGCGGCGTTGCGGCCGTCCGCCGGCGCCTCTTCATCCGCCGTCGCCAGCGCCTTCAGGGCCTGCTCCACATCCGCCTGGGTCACCTTCCGGCCAGTGGTGAAGCCGTCCTTCGTGACCGTCGGTACATTGACGCTTCGGACCACGCCATTCGCAATGCTCACCAGGGCTGTCGGTCCGATGTCGCCGCCGGCGTTGATGGCGAGCACCCACGAGCCTTCCGTCGGCCAGGTGCGGCGCAGCGCGGAGACGCCTTTGACATCGGTGGGCTCGAAGGCAAGCGTGATCACCTGTCGCCTGCCGTTCACGACACCGGTGGCGGTTCCGGTCAATGGAATGGGCGCCACCTGGCCCACGTGATAGCTGTGCACCAGCAGATAGGCACCCTGCATGCTCCGGTTCATCGGATTGGCGGGGAGCTCGACCGAAACCCACGGTGGCTTGGCGGAGGCCGAGCTCGTGGCGAGGGCGAGCAACAGGGCGGCCAGCAGGGCGGTGCGGGGCGTTCGTGACATGATATCCTCCGGAAGCGGTGTGCGAACGGGTGGACTTGCCCGTTCGACGCCGTCCTGTCACGGACCGTTTGAACCGGTCGTGTGATCGAGCCGCCGGATGGTCACGCCTCCCTTGAGCGAACGCACCGTTACGCGTGCCCCCCCATGCCCCAGCGTGTAGCGCACCGGCTGCCCCGCCACGGCGGTGCGGCGCGCGTCCGGGAATCCATTCATCACCTTCCCGCTGAAGGCCACGACATCGAGCGTGGCGCCCTGGTCGCCCGGCAGGGCGAGGGTGATGGGCGCCTCGTGGGTCTGGATGTCGAGATTGCCTTCCGGCGCCACCGGACCTTCAAACGTGACTCGGCCCGTGACACTCTCGATGCGACCGGACATGACGTCGCGCGAGGCGCGGACCAGGATGGTTCCGCTCACGCTGGACACGGTCAGGTCGCCGCCGCGTCCGCTGATGGTGATGGGGCCGTCGGCAGTCTTGATGCGGGTAATGGCTGCGTCAGCACGCACGTCGATGGTGCCGTCCATGGATTCCGCCGTGACCACGCGTGGAGCGCCCGAGACCTGGATGTCGCCACTCACGCTGGCGAGGTCGAGCTCACCACTGACGTCCTGCACCTTGATGCGCGCGGAGGCAGCCTTGACCCAGACCCGGGCCCGACGAGGAACCTGGATCTCCAGAGCTGCGCCGGGCGCGTCGAGCCGCTCGTCCGACTCGACGCCCAGCTTGATGCCGGCGCGCGCGCCGCCCATGAAGAAGCGGCCTGCCCCCTTGGGAATCGTCGCGCGGACCCGCACACTGTCGCCATCCCAGCCGGTGATCTGCGTGCTCCCCGCCAGGTTGAAGATCCGGATCGACACGTCGGGATCAGCCGGCACCACCCGGGTGACGGTCTCCTGCGCCCTGACGGGCGCGACCGCCACCACGACGAGCAGGGCCAACCAGCCGCCGGTACGCATCTCAGAGCTCCCGTGCAATGCGTGTCGCCTGCTCGAGCAGGGCAACCCGCTGCGCCTGGCTGGTGCGGAACAGCACTCGCAGGTCGGGATTGGCCGGATCCTTCGCCAGGGCCTCGCGCGATTCCTCGATGGCGCGATCGATGACCGCAAGGTTGCGCTCAATGGTGGCGACGGTGGCCGGGTCCAGCATGCCGCGCTCGCGCGCCAGCAGGGCGTTGAGCGCCTCGGCCCTCGGTGCATACTGCGCCTCGATGACCTGCACTACGGTGGATCCGTTGTCCAGCGGTGCACGGGTGCTGCTTCGCTGCAGGACGATCGCCGTTACCGCCGACGAACCGGCCATGAGCAGCAGGACCGCTGCCATGGCCACGGCACGGCGCCGCCAGGGAGCCGGACGGATCCGGCGCGCTACCTCCGGCCAGAGGTCCGCTGGTGGCTCGACACCCCGGCCCAGCGTTGCCACGGGCGCCACCAGTACCTCGGCGGCCTCGAGATCCGCGCGGCAGGATTCGCAAGTGCGCGCATGCTGCACGACGCCCTCGCGCTCTTCGGCGGAGAGGCGCCCGGCGACGTAACCGTCGAGCAGTTCCCGGCAGGCTTCACAGTTCATGCGTCCAGCATCTCCCGGAGCAGTCGACGGGCCCGGAAGAGCTGGGCCTTGGACGTGCCCACCGCGATGCCCGCGCGGCTCGCGATCTCATCATGGGTATACCCCTCGACATCGTGCAGCACGAAGACCGTGCGCGCACCGGCCGGAAGCCGGGCTATAGCCGAGTCCAGGTCCATGGCCCCCAGTGGCTCCGCCAGCTCGGCACGTTCGTACTGCTCGGGCGCATCGGTGCTCAGTACGCGCCTGGCCCGCCGGAATGCCGACCGCCGGTCGCTCAGCACCACGTTCACCGCCAGGCGGTGCAGCCACGTGCCGAAACTGCTCTCGCCCCGGAAGGTGCGGAGCCGCTCCCAGGCCCGCACGAAGACGTCCTGGGTGAGCTCGCCAGCCCGGACGCTGTCGCCCTCCAGCCGGAGGCAGAGCCCGTAGATCCGGGCCACGTGCGCGCGGTAGAGCAGCGCGAACGCCTCGTGGTCGCCGGCCTGGGCCCGGCGCAGTGGCAGGTCGGCCACAGCAGCGGGCCGGACGCCTGGGGCGGCGAACTCGAGACGGGCGGCGAAAGCGTGCACGATAGTTGGATGCCGGTGGGTGGATGTTGGTTTGAATAGGGACCAGGGACTAGGGACTAGGGGCTAGGGATGAGGGACGAGCATGCGTGTTTCCGCCCTAACCCCTCATCCCTAACCCCTAATCCCCAATCCCTAATTCCAATCCCTAATCCCTAATCCCTAAACCCAAACCCCAAAACCCAAACCCCAAGACCCCTATACCCCAAAAAAAAAGACGAAAGGCGGTGATAGACACAGACAAAAACCGGGG
>CBINCZ010000233.1:0-4835 GCA_966249295.1 uncultured Gemmatimonadales bacterium | reverse complement strand
GACCGTATCAGCGCGCGTGGCCGCGCCAGTGGCGGCGTTGCCCACCAGCGCAGCGATGGCTGAATCGCGTGCGGGAAATACCATCGTGGCTGCCGTGTCTTCCGCCAGGACCGGATCCTCCGCGCCGATCAGGCGTGGTCGCAGGCGGAGCCGGGGACCCGCAGGGCGATCACCATTCCGGAAATTGAGATTGGCAATTTCGAATGCTGTCCGCTCGAGCACCAGCCCGTTCGGCAGTTCGGCGCGCACGGGGAACCCCTCGCGATCGAGCCACAGCCGCATGGGTGAGTCGGAGCCCAGCTGCACCAGCAGGATGGCCGGCACCGAATCGGTGAGGGCAGATACCCACTTGCCGCTGGCCGGGTCGAGCGCCGCGCTGTCCACGAACACCATCGGTGCCGGGAGCGGGATGGAGCGAAGGCGGACCTGCTGGAGCGTCGCAGTGAAGGGGTCCAGCACCGGGAGCACGATCGTGTCGCCCGGACTGAGCACGGCATTGAGTGTTGCCCGGAGCGCCGCCGCGAACAGAGGCAGTGCCCGGCCGGGCTCCACTGGCACGGTACGAACGGTGTCGTCACTGCTGGTGAGCGTCGCGCGGAAGACGCGGTCATCGCCCCGCGCGCCATGGACGGAGAAGGGCGCCGGCCCACCCGAGCTGGTGGCGTGCCACTGCGTGAGCCCGAGCGCGGGCGTCAGCGTGAGCGTCTGCAGACGGCTCCGGAGACTGTCCCGGGTGCCAAGATCAAAGCGGGTCACGATGCGGGCGCCGCCCCCCGACAGGGTATCGGCGCTGAGCGACGCGGTGCCCACCTGGATGCCATCGGCAAACACGGCATAGAACCGGCTGCCGGGTGCCAGCCGGTTGGAGGTGGTGACGCCCACGGGATATCCGTTCGAGTAATACTGCCGCTTGACCAGCCAGCCGAGCGACGCAAACCACGACAGCATGATCAGCGCGCCCGCCACGTGGAGGCGACGCACCTTCATGCGGTCACTCGCCGGATCGCGGCGTCCACCAGCTCGCGGTCCGCCTCGCGCTCGAGCACGATCATGAGCGTGGGCCGAGGCTCCGGTGCCGCGTGCAATGTCTCCGCCATGAGCGCCACCGCGTCGTCGAGGCCGAGCAGGCCGGGGCCGGCGCCGATGGGCGCGCTGGCGACCGCCGAGAGCCCCCACTCGCTCGCGCGACGCCAGGCCGCGGCCAGCGCCCGGCGCACCAGTTCCGGCGTGGCAGGCGAGTCCTGGTCCTGAAGGATCACATGGAGCACGAAGCCGGCGGCGAGGTCGCCGGCGCGGGTGATGACGGCAGAACCGGCATCCAGCGCCACCGCCGAGCGGCACTCGGCGGCGAAGGCAGGACCGGCCTGGCGATCGAGGCGGACCGCTGCCGGCGTTACCGGTTCCAGCCGATCATTGGCAGGACGCAATACCGCGTCCGCCTCGACGAACGCGAGGTCGTCCACGACACATTGGATCACAAATCGTATCCCTGGGCTCTTCGGTATGCCTGCGCGGCCTCGTCCGGCCGGTTCAGGCGGTCGAGGACACGGCCATAAATGTGCCACGCCCGCCGGTCAGACGGATTCCGTTCCGTGGCCATGGCCAGCGCCTCTGCCGCCGCCGGTAGCTGGCTCGCCCGGTTGAGCGCATCGCCAAGGGTGACATAGATGCCCGGGCGGTCGGGCTGGAGGGTTATGGCGCGGTGCAGCAGCTCGGCTGCCTCACCCACCAGCCCGCGGTTCATCAGCACGATGCCGAGTTCGTGGAGCGCGGGCGCATGGGCCGGGTGCAGCTTGAGCACCCGGCGAAGATCCGCCTCGGCTTCGGGGTAGCGACGGAGGCGCCCGCGCAGGGCGCCACGGACCACCAGGTATTCCGTCTGGTCCGGCGCGGCCTGCAACGCGGCATCCAGCGACCGCAACGCCCCCTCAGGGTCTCCAGCCAGTTCCAGCGCGCGCGCGTGGCCGATCCTGGCCTCGACCAGGTCCGGCTCGGCGGCAAGCGCCTTGGCGTAGCCGGCGGCCGCATCGGCAAAGCGGCCCTCGCGCCACGCCGCCTCCGCCGCAGAAAACGCGGCCTGTGCGGCCTGGTGGAGCTGGGTGTCAGGCTGGGGGTCGTGGGTCATTTGATAGTCGCTGGCTGCTGGCTACTGGCTATTGGTCATACCGGAAAAGTTCCGGTCGCAATCGCAATGTGCAATGTACGTTCGCCGCCAGCCGCCAGCAGCCAGCGGCCAGCAGCCAGCAGCCCTCGACCCTTGACCCTCGACCCTCGACGCTCGACCCTCGACCCTCGACCCTCGACCCTCGACCCGTCTTCGGGTATCATTCGGGGCTATGGCTCAGGAATACCTGGTTGTCCGGGGTGCCCGGGAACACAACCTGAAGGACATCTCGGTCTCGCTGCCGAGAAATCGACTCACCGTCATCACGGGCCTGTCCGGATCGGGCAAGTCCTCACTCGCCTTTGACACCATCTACGCTGAAGGGCAGCGTCGGTACGTCGAGTCGCTGTCAGCCTACGCGCGCCAGTTTCTCGGCCTGATGGAAAAGCCTGACGTCGACGCCATCGAGGGGCTGTCGCCGGCGATTTCGATCGAGCAGAAGACCACCGGGCAGAATCCACGTTCCACTGTCGGCACCGTCACCGAAATCTACGACTACCTGCGCCTGCTCTGGGCGCGTGTCGGCGTGCCGCACTGTCCCAACGACGGCAGTCCGGTGGCGCGGCAGAGCGCGGCGCAGATCGTGGATGCCGTTCTGGCGATGCCGGAGGGCACGCGGATCGAGATACTTGCCCCGCTGGTTCGTGGTCGCAAGGGCGAGTTCCGCGACATGTTCGAGGACGTGCGCCGACGCGGGTTCGTGCGCGTGCGCATCGATGGCGAAACGCACGATCTCTCCGACGTCCCCAAGCTCAATCGTCGCAAGAATCACGACATCGCACTCGTGGTCGATCGCCTGGTGGTGCGGGCATCCGATCGCTCCCGGCTGCATGACTCGATCGAGACGGCGTTGAAGGAGGCTGACGGGATTGTGGAAGTCGTGAGGGCGGATGGGCGAGATGGGCAGGATGGGCAGCGCTCGACACTGTACTCCGAACGGCTGGCGTGCCCGGTGTGCGGGCTCTCCATTCCCGAGCTGGAACCGAGGCAGTTCTCCTTCAACTCGCCCTATGGTGTGTGTCCCGACTGCAACGGGCTCGGCACCCGCAAGGAAGCGAGTCCGGGGCTCATCCTCGGCGACCCGGGAATCTCGATTCTCGAGGGCGTCGTGCTGCCGTGGGGCGAGCCGTCCGGATATCTCCGCAAGGTGGTGATCCCGACGCTGGCGCGCACGTTTGGCTTCGATCCTTCCGCGCCGTGGGGCAAGCTGCCGAAGGCGGCGCAGGATGCGCTGCTGCACGGTGCCGACGGCGCCATCAAGTTCGCCGCCGATGGGGGGAAGGGACGCAGCGCCTACGAGTCCGAGTGGGAAGGGATCCTGCGCAACGTCGAGCGCCGCTATCGCGAGTCCACCAGCGACGCAGTACGGACCACGCTCGACCAGTTCATGGTGGAAATGCCGTGCAGTACCTGCGGTGGCCATCGGCTCAAGCCGGAGTCGCTCTCTGTGCTGGTCCACGGCCGCAGTATCGGGGACATCGTGGACCTGCCGGTGGAACGCGCGCTGGAGTTCTTCATCTCGCTGCCTCTACGGAGCGCGACTAGCGCCACCGGGCTCGATCCCGAGATTGCAGGGCCCATCCTCAAGGAAGTGGCCGACCGGCTGCGATTCCTGAAGGATGTCGGCCTCGGATATCTCACGCTCGGCCGTGGCGCGGGCTCGCTGTCCGGCGGTGAGATGCAGCGCATCCGTCTGGCGACGCAGATCGGTTCCCGGCTCGTGGGCGTGCTCTACATCCTTGATGAGCCCAGCATCGGCCTGCACCAGCGCGACAACGAGCGGCTGCTCGACACGCTGCGCGGGCTGCGCGACCTGGGCAACACGGTCATCGTGGTGGAGCACGACGAGGACACCATCCGTGCCGCCGACCACGTCGTTGACCTGGGGCCGCGCGCCGGCCGGCTCGGCGGCAATGTGGTGGCGGAAGGGACCCCCGATCAGGTGACCGCTGCGCCCGACTCGCTTACCGGGCGCTATCTGCGCGGAGAACTCCGGGTCAAGGTGCCCTCGCGTCGCCGGGACGCGAATGGCCGGGCCATCACGGTAGTGGGCGCCAGCGCCAATAATCTCCGCAATCTTGACGTTCGCTTTCCGCTTGGCGTCTTCACCGCGGTGACCGGTGTGTCGGGATCCGGCAAGTCCACGCTGGTCACCGACATCCTGTATCAATCGCTGGCCCGGCATTTCTACCGTGCGCGCGTGCTGCCGGGTGCGCACCAGCGCATTGAAGGGCTGGAGCAGCTCGACAAGGTCATCGATATCGACCAGAGTCCGATCGGGCGCACACCACGATCCAATCCGGCCACCTACACCGGCCTCTTCACGCCCATCCGCGAGCTGTTTACCCAGCTGCCGGAAGCGAAGATGCGGGGCTACGGCCCGGGGCGATTCTCGTTCAACGTGAAGGGCGGCCGGTGCGAGGCGTGCCAGGGCGACGGGCTGGTCAAGATCGAGATGCACTTCCTGCCCGACGTGTACGTCCCCTGCGAGGTCTGCAAGGGGCGTCGGTACAATCGCGAGACGCTGGAAGTGCGCTACAAGGGTCGCAGCATTGCCGACGTGCTGGATCTCACGGTGGCCGACGCCCTGGAGTTCTTCTCCAACCAGCGCCGCATTGCGGACCGGCTCGAGCTGCTCACTGATGTCGGGCTCGGCTACATCCACCTGGGC
>CBINCZ010000232.1:0-4843 GCA_966249295.1 uncultured Gemmatimonadales bacterium | reverse complement strand
GCATTCGTGCGTTCGACCTACGGCACCCTGGATGCTCCGTGGCTGCTCTCTCGTCAAGGGCGGGGCACGGAACACCGTGGCGCCCCCAAGGCCACCACGCAATCGTCTACGACTCTCCGCCGCCGCGCAGACTCAATGGCCGGGATCCCGCCCACTCGCTGGCACTCGGGCACGACGGCGCGTTCTACGGCACCACCAGCTGCGGCAGCGACGACGACCTGGGCGCCACGATCTTCCGCTTCACTCCAGACGGCACGCTGATGACGCTGTATCGCTTCGACGACTACGACGGCGTCGGCAGCCTGCCCGCTTCCCGGCTGCTTCGCGGTTCTGCCCGACGGCCAAGCCTCGGATCAACGCGCTGCGCGTCCATGACGCTGCCGTTCGCGTGGTTCGCAGACGTTTGAGCGGCCGTGACGCGTCTGTGCGCCGCTGGCGCATCTCGTCGAGAGCGTGTGCCAGCGCGTCCGCGCCGTCGCCCGAAGCGATGGCCTGCGACAGATCGCCCCGGCTCAGGTGCTGCGCACGCACCGACTCGCGCCATCGGCCGCAGCCCGGCAACTGCCCGCCGAGGCTCCACGACAGGGGCAACGCCGTGTGTATCGGGAGCCCGGCGCGGTCGCTGAGGTCAACCGGTCGCGCCCCGCGTGCGGGCGAAGAAAAAGCGCAGCATCTCCTCGGTGGCGTCGGGCCCCTTCGGGTCGGTGTACGACCCGCGCGGGCTGCCGCCCGACCAGGCATGCCCGGCGCCGTGCACGACCCAGTGCTCGGCCACCACGTGCCCGGCGGCATCGCGATGGACGTGGCGGGTGCACTCGCGCCCGTTGTCGCTGCGCATGCGCTCGCGCTCGGCGGCCGTGCCCATGCTCGCCGCGACGATGTGCTCGCCGTTGACGGGGTGAACGGTGGTGTCGTGGTCGCCGTGGAAGACGATGACGGGCGGTGCGCCCGCGCCCCGCGTGCCGCCCGACGCTGCGCCGTGCTTCATCGCGTCGAAGGCCGTCTTCACGTTGGTGGCAGAGCCGGTCCGCAGGCCCGAATGCACGCCCACAGCGGCGTACACGTCGGGGTATGCGTCGCCGAGGATCGTGGCCATCGCACCCCCGGCCGACAGGCCGGCCACGTAGACGCGGCGCGCATCGATGCCGTGACGCTGGACGATGGCGTGCGTCATGTCGGCCAGCAGCGCCGGCTCGCCGCTGCCACGCCGCTGGTGGTTGTGCTTGAACCAGTTCCAGCAGCGCGAGGCGTTCGCGTTCTGCGCCTGCGCGGGATAGAGCACAAAGAAGCCGCGCTCCAGCGCCGCTTCGTTCATGCGTGTGCCGGCGGCGAAGTCGTCGGGATCCTGCGTGCAGCCGTGCAACATCACGACGAGCGGCAACGGCCGGCCCTGCGAGCCGGGGGGCACGTACAGCTTGTAGTCGCGCGTGCCGGCGGCATGTGCATGGCGACCGGCGACGAAGGTGCCCGCCTCGTGACCCGGCGTGGTGCCCGGCGGCGTGCCGACGTGGACCTCGCGCGCCTCGACGTCGATGACGCCGGGTGGTGCCCGGTCCAGGTCGATCACGTCGACGATGTCCGTCAGGTGGGACACGTCCGTCGCGAGCGCCGCGCGATCGTGGCCACCGCGGAGCGCGACCTGGATGGCGGCCGTGGCCGCTCGCAAGTCGCCGGAACGGGTGAGCCTCGTGGCATCGGCCATCAGGCGTTGGAAGGCGGGATTCATGTCACTCCAGAAGGGGTTCAACGGATGCGCTCAGCCAGCGCGGCCTTCACCGCGGGACTGGCATGCAGGGCCCCGAGCACCACCATCGACTCGATGGTCGACAAGGCAAGCTCGGGTGTGACGTCGGGCGCGATGGTGGCCAGCCCGAGCACCCGCACCTGCAGCGTCTGGCGCGCCTTGCGCACGGCACGTAGGTCGGCGGCACTGAAATGCTGGATGCCGAGAACCAGGGTCTTGCGCGCCACTGCCTGCTTTACCGCGTCGCTATGCGACGCGAGTTGGTTGCGGATCGCCGTGCGGATCAGGTCGGTGCGGTTGGCATAGAAGCCTTCCTGGACCAACAGGTCGATTTGTCCGAGGTCGACGTAGCCTATGTTGATGGTGATCTTCTCGTCGAGCGGCTTGGTGGGTGCTACGGCGGAAGTGGCGCTGCGGGCTGGCATGTGACCATCCTAACACCATCCAAGTGGATGGTGAATCCGGCGGATCTGCGGCAACGAGATCAGGACGGCGGATGTCTCTTCCGGGTCGAGACCGTGGCTTCGAGGCGAAGCGGAGCGGTCACCGGCCAAGTGCGAAGCCGCCTCGCGCGGGTGCTGCGTCAGGACAACCTCGCACAGCGGCAGGGCAGCACGTCTCGCCAGGGCGACCGACCGCAAGGTGCCAGGCAACGTGCACATGGGCGGGGGCGGCCACAGTCAGCAACCGCTGCCAAGGGGTCACTCGGCCCGACACTGCGAAAGCCCGAGGGGGCGCTCGCGACTCCTCAATTCAAGGCACCACGCGCTCACCAGCCATCGGTGTCTGGCCTGCGCGCAGATGACCGAGTGCAGTCGGCGACGCATCTGCGGCCATCGGCAGCGGTGACTTGGCGAAGTAGAAGAAGACCCTGGTTCTGTGCTTGCCTACGACCGGTAGATAGGCCCACCACTCGTTGATGAGCGCTTCGTACTCGGTCTTCATGCCCCACCGCCATTCGCAGCTGTCATCGCTCCCGCCCTGTCCGAGCGCGCGGCCGATGCCCAGGCGCTCGATCTCCGCGATGCCTGCGGGGGAGAGATCGCACAGCCCGGCCACAACGGATTCCGACGCCTCGTCGAGCGGCGAGTCGCTGTTCGACAGCCTGATGCACCCGCCCACGATCGGGTTGCCGGGGTTGGCGGGTGTGGTGGCTTCCGTCACGAACGCCCATGTCTTCTGGTACTTCTCGTTCTTGCCGCTGCCGCAGCAGTACCCCTCGTTCAAGACGACCTGCGTCGTGCCCGCGTGGTCTGCGGGCCCCCAGGGAAGGTGAGGTTGCCACGGCCCCTTTCCGTCGCTGTTCGTCGTCTCATTGAAGCCCGAAAGCACCAGCGGCCGGGCCAGTGAAGGCTCGGTGAAGAAGAAGCTCGCCTTGCCGTAGCTGCAGTCCCTCCACTTCGGGGTGTAGCAGTACCCCAGCGCGAAGGTCTGCTCGTTGTCGGTCTGCCGGCCCCAGGCGTACATGTCGATCCATTCGTCACCGTAGTGGTTGGCGTTCGTGGCCCTCAGGCGCCCGCCCACGATGCGGGGGTAGGGCACCGGAATATCCAAGACGCACTCGTCGTTGACATCATTCAGCGTGGCGTTGATCGTCCAGCGGGTGTAGAGGGTCACACCGTTGACGATGAGCTGGATGCCACCGAAGTGCCATCCCGGGGCCTCCGGGTTTAGGGAGCTCTCGTTCACGGTGATGCTGCAGTGGGCAAACTCGGCTACGGTGATGGGCCGGTCCGGCGGCAACGGCAGTTCCAGTGTGAGTGTGGTGTTCTCCTGGAAGTACTGGTAGTGGCCGTCGAGCAGCGGGTTGACGATCAGCAAGGGTACGCCGAAGTTGCCCTGCGCGTCCGTGCCCACGGTCAGCGTCACCGAGGCCGGAGGCGTCGTGGGCCAGTTGCCGGTATAGATGCGCACGACGAGGCGCTTCGCCAACTCGTCGGGCCACAGCGGGCAAGGAGGGGGATCTTCAGCGGAGGCGAGCAGGTCCACGTAGTCGGTCACCGAATGGCTGGCGTAGGCGCGCAGGGCGTCAGCCTCCGAATTGCTGCTCGGCGAGACTGCATAGGGCGCCCTCAGGGCGACCTTGGGAGAGATGTTCGTCATGAACCCGGTGATCAGGTTGGTGATCATGTCACCGGCATTCAGGAAATGGCGGCAGGCGCGCAAACGCGGCAGCAGGTTTGCCTTGAACTGCTCGGCAAAGGGCTGGTTACCCACCGGAGGCGCCGCCACCGTGTAGAGGGAAACATCCCAATGCGGAATTTCCGGGAAGTGGTGGAGCAAGGTGTAGTACATCTCGACCGTGGCCAGTGTGGCCAGCGCGCCGCCGCGGCTATGGCCCGTGAAGTACAGCCGCGCCTGCATGCCGAACCCCTCGATGAGGAGGCGCAGCGCCTGCCAGACTCTCTCGGCGATGCTGCCCCACATCTGGACCCAGCCTTCGACGACCCCGAGATCGTCGCCCCAAACCGGCCACCAGGGGGCGATCTTCTGGATCTCCTTCAAGTTCCAGGCCATGTCCAACAGACCCACCGAGCCGCGGATCGAGACCACGATCTCCTTCGAGGCGTCCGAGGTGACGATGTAGGCGAAGGCCTCGGAAAACTCGTCCTGGATCGCGGCGCGGAAGGTCCAGGGGGCCTTGCTGCCGGCGAAGCAGGTCCGGAGGTGGTCCTCGTCCTCGTAGGCCCGCTCGGCGCAGTCAGCCAGGAACCAGGCCGCGTAGTTGCCGGTGAGCGTCGGAGGAGGAAGAGGTGCCGGCGCCTCGGCATAGGTTTCAGCCGCGGCCCGAATTCCGTTCGATTGGCGGATCATTGGATGCTCCCTTGCACTTGACCTAACTCGTTAAACGTGCCCAGCGCCGAATTGCGACCGGCAAGCACGTAAACGAGGAACAGGCGCCGAACCCGACAGTGGTCTCATCGCTCAAGGGAAAGTCCTGAGTCAGCCCAGTTGAGCGGGTGGCGGATGGCACAGCCGCCGAGCACTACCTTGCGTTGCGCCTGGGCGGCCCGCGGCGCCGCGGGCGAATGGCGGTGTCGCGTCCAGTTAAGGGTTGTCGGATACCTGCCCGTGCGTAGCACGACGCAGGAGCCGACT
>CBINCZ010000231.1:0-4849 GCA_966249295.1 uncultured Gemmatimonadales bacterium | reverse complement strand
CCTGCTTGGTACTGCCAGCTTGGAGCGGGGGAAGGCCTCCCCCTGCGGGCACAACTACACCACGGACCGTCAGCAGGCGCTGACGGACGGCATGAACCGGCGAAATGTTGAGACCGTAGCCGAATGCAAACTGTTGTTGCCTTTAGAAATGCCAGAACGGGGTCCGGCCCGAGATGACCGGTCGCCTAATATGAAACGCGCCAGAACATGTGTCAAGCAACGGTCGCGGAATCCCGGTGCGGGCCGCGACACTCCTGTAACCTGCTGAAACTGCGGTGGTTAACCTCTGGAACAACGAAGCCGACCGGGGGGATCAGCTCCCGCGACAGACCCCGCAGGATCCGCCGCGCGTGCATCGGGCAATGCAACTGACGGGATAGAGTAATGTGATTTGGGTCACTTGGGAAGAGGGCGTGATGGACTCGGGACTCGGGACGCGGGACTCGTGAACCTCGCGTCCCGTGTCCCGCGTCCAGACTACGATCCATCCCTTACAACGAGCTCTACTTGCGGTTCCCCCGGCGTCACCACCGGCCCGTCCGCGCCCCAGTACATGTTCACCTCGCTCCGCACCCCGAACTCGCCCGGCAGGTAGATCCCCGGCTCGACCGAAAATCCCACCCCTGGCATCAGCACCCGGTCGTCGTGGGTCTCGTAGTCATCGAGATGGGGGCCGCTGCCGTGCAGGTCCCGGTCGATCGAATGACCCGTCCGGTGCACGAAGTACGAGCCAAACCCTGCCCTCTCAATGACTTGTCGAGCCGCGCGGTCGCCATCTGCCCCGGTCACTGTCTCGCCCGCGCGGGCCTTTTCCTGGATCGCCTGGCAAGCCGCCTCTCTTGCCTGACGCACTGTCTCCCAGACCCGGAGCACCCGTTCCGGCGGCGTCGGCCCCGAGAAACCCATCCAGGTCTGGTCGGCAAACACGGTCTCGAGTGACCGCCCGCCCCACAGATCGAGCAGGACGACCTGGTTCTCCTCCAGCGTCAGGTCGTGCCCGGCCTTCGGCTCATAATGCGGATTGGCTGCGTTGGGCCCGAAACCCACGATCGGCGGATGGTCGAACACCAGCCCCGCCGCGTGGATGGCCTTGACCACCCGATCCTGCAGCGCGCTCTCCGTAAGCCCGGTCCCGCCCTGATTTACCGCCCATCGCAGCGCGTCGAGCGCCACCGTGCGGAGCGCCTCGGCCGCGAAGAGATGATCCTCCAGTTCCTGGGGCTGCCACCGGGCTGCCATCGCGGTGACCAGCGCGCCCGAAGGCACGATCCGCGCGCCCAGCCGGGTGAGCAACTGCACCACGCCCCACGGCACCCGGTCGAGGTAGGGCACCGCGTCGTCGGGGGAGATTTCCATGGCCAGCGTGCGGCCCGCCACCACGCCGCGAAGGGCGTCGTGCAGTTCCTCCCAGCGGGCATAGGGAATCACCCGGCCCTCGAAATTGGCGAACGGCTGCATCTCGATCCGGTGGACCACCGCGACCGGCTCGCCCTCCCGCGGGAGCAGGACGAAGAGCCGCCGAGTCGCCATGCCCGCGATACCAAGCACCCGGGACACCACGGGATTGACGCCGTGAAAGTCGAAGAGAAGCCAGCCATCGGCGCCGGCGGCATCCAGCCCGCGGGTGAGCGCCTCGCGATCGATCATTCGTAATCCTCCGCTGGCGCACCGCGCCAGATGCAGTCCGGGTCGCCCTGCCCCCGGCAGGCGACATGATAGAGCACCCCTTCGAATCCCGTGACCAGCCGCAGCAGCTCGCCAAACGCGGCGCCATAGAACCCGCACGCCGTTCCCTCGGGCCAGGCCCGGATGCTGAGCGGATCGCCCATGCGCGCCTCTGCCTCCGGCTCGGGAAACCGGAGCTCGGCGCCGAACGTTTCCCGGGCAATCGTCTTCGCGCCACGCCAGGCGGCCCGGCCGCCGAGGCGGGCGCGGGCTCGGGCAAAGGACGTGTCCGCAGCATAGCGCGCCGCCCGGCGGCCGGCATCGGCAAACACCAGATCGGCGTCGGTGCGCCGGCCGACCAGCCGGAATACGCTGACCGCCTCGTCCTCCGGCACGGCCTCGCTCCGCTCCGCCTGCTCATGATAGCGACGGATCTGCGCCGCAACGGTGGACGAGAGACCGAGTCGCCTGGCGCCGAGCTCGGGCGAGATGTCGCTCAGGCCATCCGCCAGCGGCGTGTCGAGGTTGCGGATGGCTTCGAGCAGGCTGAGCGGAATAGCCGCGGGAACGGAGTTCGGGCTCAGGAAAGCTCCAATAACGACGGCTAGACGGCTGGGCGGCTAGACGGCTGGAGTGAGGCAATCACTTGACCAAGTGGGACCAAACTAACTGACCCACCGACCAGCCGCCTAGCCGTGGAGCCGTCGAGCCGCCTAGCTTTCCTCCATGACCACCTCGACCAGCAGTGAGCGGGCAACCTTTGAGCAGGAAGCGCTGGCGCAGCTCGACACGCTCTACCGTGCCGCCCTGCGGTTCACCAACGACCCGAGCCGGGCGGAGGACCTGGTGCAGGACACCATGCTGCGCGCCTTCCGGGCCTGGAAGAGTTACCGGGCCGGATCTAATGCGCGCGCCTGGCTCCTCACCATCCTGCGCAACACGTTCATCAACGACTACCGGAGGGCCCGGCGGGAACCTGTCGCCATGGACCTCGACGTGGCGGAATCACTGGCGCTGCCCGAGTCGGCGCGGGAGATGGATCCGGAGGGCGAGTTCTTCTCCCGGATTGTCGACCAGAAGGTGCTCGATGCGGTGGACAGCCTGCCGCCGGATTTCCGTGAGGTCCTGGTGCTGAGTGACATGGAAGGACTGGCGTATGCTGACATCGCCGCCATGCTCGAGATTCCCGTGGGTACGGTAAAGTCCCGCCTGTTCCGCGCCCGCCGCCAGCTGCAGCGAATGCTGTATGAGCATGCCGTGGAGATGGGGTACATCGCGCCGCGGGCCGGCTCGGGGTCGGAGGCACCATGAGCGAAGACCGGGTAAACTGCCGCGAGGCACTGGAGCAGCTGCAGGATTACCTGCACCAGGAGGCCACGCCCGAGCTGGCGCGAAAGATCGAGCGCCATCTCGAGGTCTGCGCTCCCTGCCTGCACCACGCCAACTTCGAACGGAACTTCCAGGCCCTTCTCGGCGCCACGGCAGCGGACATCCGCTGCCCGGATGCCCTGCGGCAACGGATCCGGGACGCGCTGGAACGGGAGGCGTAGGTCGTATGTCGTAAGTCGTGCGACATATGACTTGCGACGTACGACTCTCCCGCATGCCTCCCCTCCTGACAGCGTCCGGCACCGCCGCCGCCATCGTGGTGGGCGCACTGGCGCTCGCCGCCACCGGCTGGGCGGGCCTCCTGCTGCTCTTCGCCTTCTTCCTCCCCTCCAGTCTCGTATCCCGTATCTCGCGTCCCCCCGAGGGCGGCCTCGATCCCAAGGGGGAACAACGCGACGCGTTGCAGGTGTTTGCCAATGGGCTTGCACCTACCCTCGGCGCGGCGCTGGCACGGTGGTCCGGAGCTGATGATCTCGCCTGGATGATCCTGCTGGGTGGCCTCTCGGTCGCGGCCGCCGACACCTGGGCCACCGCCATCGGTAGCCGAAGCCGCCGACCACCGAGATTGCTCCTGAGCGGCCGCATCGTGCCACGCGGCACCAATGGCGGGATCACCGGTCTCGGCATCCTTGGCGCGGCGACGGGTGCGCTCGTGGTGGGCCTCATGGCGCTCGCGGGCCCCACGTCCCGACCCGTCCTTCCGGCCATTATCATTGGATTGGGGGGCATGTTCCTGGACGCCGCGCTGGGAGGCGCCGTGCAGGGCCGGTTCCACTGCGAGCGATGCGACCAGCCCAGCGAATGGCCGCGTCATCGGTGCGGCACCCGCACCGTCCTGGTTGGAGGTATCCGATGGCTCACCAACGACGCCGTCAACGCAATAGCGACGCTGGCCGGCGCACTGGCCGGCGCTGCCTGGTGGGCATTCTTGCCACACTGACGCTGCTGCTTGCTGCGTGCAGCGCAGAGACCACGACACCCACGACTGACGGCCCACCCATCCCCTTCCCCAAGGGGATGAGCGGGGGCAGCCAGGTCGATGCAGCATCCGCCGTCGTCGGCAGCTGGCGGCGCTTCGATGTACTGTCCGCGGACGACAGCGACGACATCGTCACCCAGACCACGGAATGGGCTTTCGATTCCGTCGGCGGCTGCCAACGCACCATCACGACGCTCGATGCGGTCGAGGGTATCCCGCGGGTCAATCGGCGTGACTGCACCTGGGAGACAGGCGTGCAGGAGATCACGCTCCACTGGAGCGACGGGGAGGTGAACACCTTCTCGCTTACCTTCGCCGCGTTGGATCCGGACCGCATGGTGCTGGATGGCCTCGAATACCAGCGCGTCAGCTGATGTCCTGATCATCGGTGCCGGCCCCGCCGGCGCCGCCAGCGCCATCCTGCTGGCGCGCGCCGGCTGCCAGGTCGTGCTGGCGGACCGCGCCCGCTTTCCGCGTGACAAGCCCTGTTCTGAATTCATCAGCCCCGAAGGGGTGCGCGTGCTGGAAAGCCTCGGCGTGCTGGACGCACTCGAAGCCGGCGACGCGGAGCCACTCGATGGGCTCACCGTTCACGCGCCAAGGGGCAGCCGCCTCACCGGTCTCTTTTCGCGCGCCGCCGTCAAGCCCTGGCGCGATACCGGCCTCAGCGTTCGCCGCTCGCTGCTCGACGCGCGGCTCATCCAGGCCGCACGGGAGGCGGGGGTGGTGGTGTGGGAAGGGATGAGATGCGTCGGGTTGTTGGATGGGCAGGATGGGCAGGATGGGCAGGATGGGCAGGATGGGCAGGATGGGCAG
>CBINCZ010000230.1:0-4862 GCA_966249295.1 uncultured Gemmatimonadales bacterium | reverse complement strand
GTTTGCCGCCCTGTTCGACTCCCTCACCGTGAAGCAGAACATCCGGCTCGGGCTCGCCCGCCGGAACCTGGATGAGGCCGACATCGAGGAGCGGATCCGCGAGGCGCTCGACGTGGTTCAGCTCGACGGCGCGGGCGACAAGTACCCGGGCGAGCTCTCGGGCGGCATGCGGAAGCGCGTGGGGCTCGCCCGCGCCATCGCGCCCCGGCCCAGGTACCTGCTTTATGATGAGCCGACCACCGGGCTCGACCCAGTGACCTCGGCGTCCATGAACCAGTTGATGTGCCGCACCCGCGACCTTGGTGTTACCGGCGTGATCGTCACGCACGACATGCAGAGCGCCTTTGTGGTGGGCGACCGGATCGCGATGCTCTACGAGGGCGCCATCCGCCAGGTGGGCCGCGTCAAGGAGATGCGCGCCTCCGACGACCCGGTGGTGCGCCAGTTCATTGAGGGGCGGCCTGATGCGCCGGCACCCGGGAGGACGCAGCAGTGAAGAAGACCAACGAGTTCGCCGTGGGTGCCGCCGTGCTCGTCGCGCTTGCCGTGGTGATCGCCGGGGCCCTCTGGCTGGGCGAGATCCATATCGGCAGCCAGCCGCACCACTACTCCGCGCGCTTCCGCACGGTGGATGGACTGCAGGTGGGCAATCCGGTGACGCTTCGCGGCGTGAAGGTCGGCAAGGTGTCGGCCATCCGCCTCGCGGGGAACGACTGGGTCGAGACCGATTTCGAGCTTGAGACGGACGTGCAGCTCCCCCGGAAGCCCGCCGTGATCGCCTCCTCGGCCAGTCTCTTCGGCGGCTGGAGCGCCAACATCATTTCGTTCGAGCCGCTGCCGGACGATCCCAACGTGCGCGCCGCGCTGGTCGAGAGTGATCAGGTCAGCGGGGATGCCTGGCCCGGCGCCACGCTGCCCGATATCGGCCAGCTGACCGCGCAGGCCAGCCGCATCGCCGGTGACGTGGCCGAGGTGACCAGTCGCATCCAGGGCGCGTTCGACAGCACCGCTCTCAAGGAATTCCGCCAGAGCGTGCTCGACCTCGCCGCCATCGCCAGCCGGCTGGTTACCTTCACCAAGGCCCAGAGCGCACGGCTCGATCGGGTGGGCGCCAACGCCGAAGTCACGGCCAACAGCTTCGCCAATGTGTCGCGCAACCTCGACCGGACCGTGGCTCGCATCGACAGCGCCACGGCACACGGACAGTTCAGCGCCATCCTGAATAACGGCGCCGCCGCCAGCACCGATCTCCGGGCGGCGTCGGCCGATTTCCGCCAGGTCATGACGGCGCTGCAGCAGAACCAGGCAAGTCTCGTCAACGTCATCCAGGCGATGGACTCGCTGCTCGCGCGCATCCAGGCGGGCAACGGCACACTCGGCATGCTCGCTACCGACTCGACGCTCTACAGCGAGACGGCCGCCACCATGAAGCAGTTTCGTGAACTCATGACCGACTTCCAGGCGCATCCGCGCAAGTACATCAAGATCTCGGTTTTCTGATGGCGAAGCGACGCGCGGATCTCGAAGTGAGCGCCGGGGGCATCGTCTTCCGGCGCGATGCCGATGGCCAGGCCCGTTTTCTCCTCATCCGGGATTCGTACGGCAACTGGGGATTCCCCAAGGGCCATCTCGAGGAGAACGAATCGCCGGCGGACGCCGCCTTGCGGGAGACCGCCGAGGAGACCGGCCTCAGCCATCTGATCCTGCAGGGGCCCATCCGGGTCATTGACTGGCATTTCCGCTTTCGCGGACGGCCCATTCACAAGTACTGCCATTTCTTCCTGCTCGAATCGCCCGAGGGCGACCCGGTGCCCCAGGTGGAAGAAGGCATCACGGATTTCCGGTGGCTCCCGCTCGCGGGTGCGCTGGACAAGCTCTCCTACGACAACGCCCGCGGCGTGCTGAAGCGCGCCGGCGATATGGAGCGCACCCTGGTGGCAATGGGCGCGGGGCGCTCCGTCCCCCTTCCCGAACCATCACAGGGCTGAGCATGCCGGTGGTGGCCGCGCTGCTCGACGACCGGGCTGCCCTGGTATCGCTGCGGCGCGCGCTTCCCCGCGGCGGCCCCCGCGTGGTGACGTGCCGCACGCCCCAGGCGCTCGAGCGGCACCTCGCGCAGCAGCTCACCGATGCCATCGTGCTGCACCCGGCACGCCTGGGCGACAACGGCACGACGTCACTCACCGAGCGTTTTCCCGGCAGCCCCATTCTCGCCTTTGGTGCCTTCCGCGCCGATGATGCCCGTGCCCTTCGGCGTGCGCTCGAGCTTGGCGCCGCCGCCATCGCCGTGGCGGACGTGGATGACGCCGTGGTCGGCGAGATGCTGGCGCGCATTTCCCTCACGGCACGCCGGCGGGAGGCGCTCTCGGATGCGGTGCGCGTGCTGCGGCTGGACGAGGAGATGCAGCGGCAGGCGTGGGACCGCCTGGTCAGCGACGTGGACCGTCCGCTGCGGACCGCCGAGCTGGCGGAACGGCTGGGCGTGAGCCGGGAACATCTCTCCCGGCAGTTTGGGGCGGGCGGCGCGCCCAACCTCAAGCGCGTGATCGACCTGACACGGATTGCCGCGGCGAGCCAGCTGTTGCAGAACCCCGGCTACCCGCCCAGGGCCACCGCCCAGCTCCTTGGCTTCTCCTCAGCGGCCCATCTCAACAGCACCGCCATCCGGATCGCCGGTGTGGCCTGCGGCGGCCTCGCCCGCCTCGGTCCGCGCGGGGTGCTGGCGCATTTCGTGAGGGGGAAGATGAGGAGTAGGGGCTGACGGGGCGAGCAGGGCGGGCAGGTGGTCGTGAGTCTCAAGGCACCTGCCAACCTGCCAACCTGCTCGCCCTGCTCGCCCTGCTCGCCCTGCTCGCCCTGTGTCCCCCTTCCCACCAATTCTCCTTGTGATTATTTTCACAAGCTAGTTTCGGACCCGTCACCCGAGGCAACCACAGGACGCCAATGGCCACCGATACGATCCTCCGTCCCGGCGAGCTCAAGGACATTCTCATCCGCGAAATCGAGAGTGCGGACCTCGCGACCGTTGATGTCGCCGAAGTCGGCACCGTGCTCGAAGTGCGCGACGGCATCGCCCGGGTCTACGGGCTCAAGTCTGCCACCGCGGGCGAGATGCTGGAATTCACCTCCCAGGAAACTGGTGAAGTGGTGACCGGCCTGGTGCTCAATCTCGAAGAAGACAACGTGGGCTGCGCCATCCTGGGCGATTACCTCAAGCTCAAGGAAGGCGACGAAGTGCGCCGGACCGGCCGCCTGCTGGAAGTGCCCGCGGGTCGGGCCATGCTGGGGCGCGTGGTCGATGCGCTGGGACGGCCGGTGGACGGCCGCTGTCCGATCGAGACCGACCAGCACCGGCCGGTGGAGATGATCGCGCCCGGCATCATCGTGCGCCAGCCGGTGAAGGAGCCGCTCCAGACCGGTATCAAGGCCATCGACGCGATGATCCCGATCGGCCGGGGCCAGCGCGAGCTGATCATCGGCGATCGCGGCACCGGCAAGACCGCCATCGCGGTGGACACCATCCTGAACCAGAAGGGCACCGGTGTCATCTGCGTCTATGTCGCGATCGGCCAGAAGCGCTCCACCGTGGCCACGGTGGTCGAGCGCCTCAAGGAAGCCGGCGCCATGGACTACACGATCGTGGTGGTGGCCTCGGCTTCGGATCCGGCACCGCTGCAGTACATCGCGCCCTATGCCGGCTGCGCCATCGCCGAGTACTTCATGTATGAGGAAGGCGCAGCGACGCTCTGCGTCTACGACGACCTTTCCAAGCAGGCTGCCGCGTACAGGCAGCTCTCGCTGATCCTGCGGCGTCCGCCGGGCCGCGAGGCCTATCCGGGCGACGTGTTCTACCTTCACAGCCGCCTGCTCGAGCGCGCAGCCAAGATTTCAGAAGACAAGGACACCATCAAGCTCGACCCGCGCATCAAGAAGCCGGGTGGCTCGCTGACCGCGCTGCCGATCATCGAGACCCAGGCGGGCGACGTCTCGGCCTACATCCCGACCAACGTCATCTCGATCACCGATGGCCAGATCTTCCTCACCACGGACCTGTTCTACTCCAACGTGCGTCCGGCGGTGGACGCGGGCATTTCGGTGAGCCGCGTGGGCGGTAACGCCCAGATCAAGGCCATGAAGAAGGTGGCCGGTCCGCTGCGTCTCTCGCTGGCGCAGTATCGCGAGCTGGAAGCGTTTGCCCAGTTCGGTTCCGACCTCGATCCGGCCACGCAGCGGCAGCTGGCGCGCGGCGCCCGGCTGGTGGAAGTGCTCAAGCAGCCGCAGTACCAGCCGATGCCGGTGGAGCAGCAGGTCGCCATCATCTACGCCGTCACCAACGGCTACCTCGACGAGCTCGAGGTCCGGCACATCCGGCAGTGGGAGCGCGACTTCCTCAAGTATCTCGAGGCCCAGAAGCCCGAGGTGCTGGAGGGGATCCGCACCAAGAAGGAACTGACCGACGATCTCGTGGCCAGCCTGCGTTCGGCCATCGAGGCGTTCCAGCACGTCTTCGCCGCCGAGTAATGGCCAAGACCAAGGCGCTCCGGGGCCGGATCCGCTCGGTCCAGAACACGCGGAAGATCACGCGGACGATGGAGCTGGTCTCCACGTCCAAGCTGAAGCGTGCCCAGGACCGGGTGATCGCCGCGCGGCCCTACGCCGAAGCCCTCCGCGAGGTGATCGCCGGGCTCGTCACGCCGGAACTGGCGGGCGATTTCCCGCTGCTGCGCCGGCCGGAGCCGCCGTCGAAGGGCGGCCCGACGCGTGCCGCTGTCATCCTCATCACCTCCAACCGCGGCCTCGCGGGCGGATTCAATTCCAACCTGATCAAGGAAGCGCGCCGGACCATCGCCGAGCTGGAGCAG
>CBINCZ010000229.1:0-4863 GCA_966249295.1 uncultured Gemmatimonadales bacterium | reverse complement strand
GCTTGTCCTTGAGGAAGCGGTGCAGCCGGACGATGATCTCCATGTCCTCGCACACGGTGGTGCGCTGCTCGCCGATGTATTCCCGCACCACCCGGCTGTTCACGTAGGGCGTGAGGTAGCCGCCCGCGCGGATCACCATCTCCTTCTCGAAGACGGCAAAGACCCCGGAGAGGATCAGCACGCTGTCGATCCGGTCCAGCCCGGTACGCCCGGTGGTGAACGATCGCAGGTACTCCACCATCTGGAACCGGGCGAGGTCGTCCTTGGGCAGTCCCACCCGCGCCACCCGGCTGTGCTCGATGGTGCACCCGTTGGCGATGGCCACCTGGCCGCCCACGGCGGCCACCCGCGGGTCTTCCTGCACCACCCGCATCAGTTCCTTGAGCGCGCGCGGGTCGAGAATGGAGTCGGCGTCGAGCGAGACGAAATAGGGCGCGGTGGAGGCGTTGATCCCGGCATTGAGCGCGTCCGCCTTCCCGCCGTTGGCCTTGTCGATCACGATGACGTGCATCACCTGCTCGGGGAGCGGGATGGTCGCCTCGTAGAGCGCATGGACCGGCGCGGTGCCGATGGCGTCGCGGTAGGGCAGGTCGGTGCGCCGCAACTTGAGCGCCGTCTTGAGGCGCTCCAGTGTGGTGTCGGTAGAGCCGTCGTTGACGATGACGATCTCGAAGCGCGGATAGTCGCAGTGGATCAGGCTCATCACGCTGTCCACGATGGTGACATCCTCGTTGAAGGCCGGGACGATCATCGTGAGCGGCTTGGTGTAGTTGCTCTGGTCGATGAGGTCGAGGTCTTCGACGAAATGCCCGGCTACCCGCCGGCGGACCACCCGGGCCGAGAGCGCAATCAGCAGCGCCTGGTAGGTGTTGTAGAGCAGGAAGTACGCGAGAAAGAACGGCTGCAGGAACAGCGCAAGAAAAAGAAAGACATTGATGGCAACTTCCCTCACCGGCACCGCTCCCGCATGACGCGCACGGCCGCGCGCACGGCCGGCACCGGATCGGACTCTTCCACTTCGCGTGCTACCTGGTCACGCACCAGGGCCAGCAGCAGTGCCGCCGCGAGCCGGTGCCGCTCGTCCGGCGATGTGCGCGCCGCCTCGCGCAGCTCCGCGAGGTGATTGGCGTCCATCACGGCGCCGGCGGCTTCTCCCGGTGCCACGTCGTCGGGCAGGGCGGTCAGCTCGCCCCGGCTTATGGCGGTCACGGCCGCCGCCGCGCGGACCCGGGGCTCGGTGTCCGCCAGCAGCCGCGCCAGCGTACCCTGGCCCGGCACGGTGCGCAGCAGCATGGCCAGCTCGCGCCGGACATCGGCGTCGGGGTCGTCAGCCAGGGCGCCCAGCGGAACGTCGAACCCCGCCGCTGCCGCTGCGTGGGCCGCGGCCAGCCGCACCGATGTCACCGGGTCGGCAATGAGGCGCTGGACCAGCTCTTCGGTTGCCAGCTCCGTCCGCCCGGTGAGCAGGTGCGCCAGTCCCTCACGCACTGCCGGCTCCGCGCTGCGCGAGAGTGGCGGCAGCAGGCGCTGCAACCCCGGGTGGTTGATGTACCGCGCCACCTGGGTCACCACCACCGCCTCCCGGCCGCTCGCACCCGACCCGAGCGCCAGGTCCATGAAGGAGTCCCAGCCTTCCTGTGCCCGCGCGGCCACATGACGGAGCACCGATGGATCGTCATCGGCGCGCACCGTGGCGAGCAGCGCCGGCAGCGCCTCGCCCACCGGTATGTGCTGGAAGAGCGTGACAGCGGTGCGGCGGACGGCAAGACTGGGGTCTCCCAGCGCGCGGCGGGCGATGACGCCGAGCTCCTCAGGATCGAGCATGCCGCCTACGGCCTCGAGGGCCGCGGCGCGGACGTCGGGACTGGGATCGCCCCGCACCGCCTGCAACAGCGTGCTGCGGCTGCGGTCGCCCTGGAAGGCGCTGAGCCCTGCCACCACTCGCCGCCGCTCGGCGGGATCCAGGACGCTGCGCATTCCTTCCGCGAGTTCCTGCTCCATCTGCGTCCGGGTCAGCGAGGCCAGCGCCCGCAGCTCGAGACTGTGCGACTGGCGCAGGCGCATCCCCAGCAGGCGATACTCGGCGTCGTCGCGCAGGCGCATCTGGAGCAGTTCGCGCACCGCGTCGTCATCCGGCATGGCCGCAATACGGCCGGCTACGGTCTCGTCGCCCAGGGCACCGAGGGCCAGGGCTGCCGCCGCGCGCACCGGTACCGGCGTCGCCCCACTGCAGGCTCTTGCCAGTTCGGGTCGCGCCGCCTCGATCCCGAGAAGCCCGGCCGCGAGCGCCGCACGCTCGCGCACCTCGTCGGCGGGATCATGAGCCAGCATCGCCACGATGCGATCGGGGCGCGACGTCTCACCCAGCCGGATGATGGCCGTGAGGGCACCAGCCCGCACCGCCTCGTCAGGATCATCGAGTCCCTCGCTGGAAAGCTCCGCTGCATCGGGACTCCGGTGGCGGCCGAGAATCGCGATCGCCGAGGCGCGCAGCGCCGGCTCCGGGTCGCGCGCGAACTGGCTCAGCGCTGCATCGGCGGCCGGGGACGGCATGTCAGCTAGCGCGCGGACGAAGCCAAGTCGCGTCTCCGGACTCGCCTTCTCTTCGATGAGGGCGGAGTGGAGCTCGCCGAGCCGGTCTGGGGCGAGTGTGGCCACCGACGCAGTGATGGCCTGGCGCAGCTCCGGTGACGCACCCGAGAAGGCGCGGACCAGCGGCGCGACCGCACTATCGCCGCCGAGGCGTCCAAGCGCTTCGGCCGCGGCGACGCGCACCCGGTCTTCCGAGTCGCTGAGCCGTTCCACCAGTTCAGGAACAAGAGCGGTGAGGTTGGCGGTTGCCGCTGCTTCGGCCGCCGCGTGCCGTACCGAGGCCGCCGGGTCGGTGAGGAGGCGGGAAATCTCGGCCGACGCCTCGCTGGCGCCGACCAGTCCCAGGGCGCGTGCCACCGCGGCGCGCACCGCCACCTCCGGGTCCGAGGCCATGTTCCGCAGGTCCATGGAGATCGCGGGACCGCCGAGGTCACCGAGCAGGTGCACGGCCTCGGTGCGCACCGCCTCGTCGGAATCGGCCATGGCGCCGAGCGCGGCGGGCACCGCCTCGCGGTGTCCCAGCGAGCGCTGCGTGTCGAACGCCGCCGCGCGCACGTTGGGATCGTGATCGCCGGCAGCCTGGATCAGCTCGCGGGCCAGGTCGCGGCGACCGGTGCGGCGTATGGCCGCCACCACCGCGAGCCGCACCGCGCTCGACGGATGGAGCAGCAGCTCGGCCAGGAGTTCCCGGGCGCCAGCCGCCGCAAACTTGGTGAGGATTTCCCGCGCTTCTTCCGGGCGATCGTTTTCCTCGATCATCTTCACGGTGCGCGCGGGCACGCCCAGGCGCTCCAGCGCGACCGCGGCACGGATGCGGAGCTCGGGGTCGGGGTCGTCGAGCGCCACCAGCAGCGGGCCTTCGGCCTGGTCGCCGATCTGCTCCAGCGCTTCGACGCTCCGCATGCGAACCCACCAGGCGGGATCGCCCAGCGAGCGCACCAGCCGCTCGATCACTTCGGGGTCGTCAAACTGGCCCAGTGCGCCGGCGATACGGGCCCGCACGAACGGTGCGGGATCGGTCAGGCGATGTTCGAGGAGATAGGGCGTGGCGCGACGGTCGCCCAGGCGACCCAGGGCGTAGGCCGCCTTGGCGCGGACTTCATCCTCGAGGTCGCCCAGGGCACGAACCAGCACCGGGAAGGCGCGGTGAGCGTGCACGTCGCCCAGGATGTTGGCGGCCCATGCGCGGGCGTGGTGGCGGCCGCCTTCCTCCAGGAAGCTGATCATCGGCTGCACCACATGCTCGCCGTGGCGCGTGAGGATGTCGGCCATGCGCGGCGCCAGCCACACTTCGGCGTTGCGCAGCGCCTCGACCAGCGGCGCCACCGCGCGCGGGTCGGCGATGCGGGCCAGCGCGCGCAGGGCGATCTCGCGCACGTCGGCGTCCTCCGTGCGGGTGTTCTGCACCGTCTCGAGCAGGGCGGGCACCGCAGAGGCGTTGCCGACCCGCCCGAGCAGCTCCGCGGCGAAGGCACGCTCCCGCCACTTCCGCGCGTGCCGCAGTCGCTCGATGTACTTGTCGATCAGCCCCAGCCGGTCGTACGCGTCGAGCAGCCACGCCGGCCGGTCCTCGACGTCGCGTGCCTGCTCCTCGAGCACCGCTTCGAGTGCCTCGAGATCGCGGAGCGAGCCGAGCTGGTGAATGACGGGCTCGAGCAGCTCCCGCTCGCGGGAGGCGAGCCCCGCCACCAGGTCGCGGTACGGTCCCTTGCGCGCCGCCATCCGGCGCTCGAGCCGGTTGAGGTACGCGGTATAGCCGAACCAGATGAGGATCGCGATGACGCCGATGACGGCCATCGCGAGCGCGGCGTAGAGGATGAACTGGAGGAACGTCATTGCGGGGACAGCAGGCCGTGGGCGGTGCCCAGCAGGGCCGTCACGTCGACCGGCTTGGTGAGGTAGGCGTCGACGCCCACCTCGCCGGCCCAGAAGCGGTCAGTGGCCTGGTCCTTGGAGGTCAGCATGAGCACCGGTGTACTGGCCGTCTCGGGCAGGGCGCGAAGCTGGCGACAGGTCTGGTAGCCGTTCATCCCGGGCATCACCACGTCCAGGACGATCAGGTCGGGATGGTGCTCCCGGGCCAGCGCCACGCCATCCTCCCCGCCGGGGGCGGTGAGGACGCGATACCCCGCAACGGCGAGGCAGCGCTGCAACAGTTCCCGCTCGATGACATCGTCATCAATGATCAGCACAAGACGGCTCATGTCCGGGCCTTTGGCCTTCGCCCCGGGGGAGTGGCGGTCAGCTCTTCTCTTCGTCGAGGAATGTGAG
>CBINCZ010000228.1:0-4885 GCA_966249295.1 uncultured Gemmatimonadales bacterium | reverse complement strand
GACTGGGGGAGACGGTGCTGCGCGTGCTGGATGCAGGGCATGCGGTGGCGCGCGCGGTGCCACTGGCGCTGGTAAGCCGGCTCGCCCGCCTGGTGCGGACCCGGAGCGCCGCGTGGATCGCGATCGGCGGCTCGACCCTTCTCTCGATGCTGATGGCATCGTTCCGCCTGTATGACGGCGAGAGCGCCATCGCGGCAGTGAGCGCCGCGATGCTGGTACTGGTCATGCTGTCGATCTGGGCCGGCATCTGGGCCATCGTGGGACGGGCCCAGGGGGGACGGGCCCGCTTCCTGACGCATCTCGCCATCGCCTCCGCCGCGGCGGCGGTGGGCACGGTCTGGGTGGCAGTTGCCGGGTATCTCGAATTCCTCTGGCCTGACTTTCCCGCCCGGAGCTTCATCGAGTCGGCCGGCACCTGTGCAATCTTCATTGCCGCGCTCGGCGCCCACCTGAGCCTCGTGTCGACCATGTCGCGCCAGCGGCGGCTGCTCATCGCCAGCGCCGTGACGCTGGGGCTCGTCGGCCTCGTGGCGGTGGGTGAACTGGGCGAAGGCTCCGGGTTCGACAACGGGCTGCACTACTCCGACGAGCTCCGTCCGCTGGGCCGCACCCTGGTGCACACCGTCACCCTGGAAAACTTCCTGAGTGACGCGGGTGGGATGCGGCCCGAGCTCGATTCCCTGGCGCTGGACGAGGATGACCTTACGGCGTCAGGCCCGACGGAACTCCATCCGGATACTGTGCCCTGATCGCTTCCTCGATCCGCGGGATGCGGTTTTCCGGATTGGGGTGAGTGCTGAAGAATTCCGGCTGGCGGCTGCCACCCGCCTCCGCTTCCAGCACCTTCATGACTTCCACCATCGCGCGGGGGTCATAGCCCGCTTCGGCCTCCAGCTTCACGCCCAGCCGATCCGCCTCCAGTTCGTCACTCCGGCTGAACTTCATGCTGACCAGCTGGCCGATCATTGCGGCTACCGCGGCGGTCCGCTGGGTGGAGGGGTTGTCCGGGTCGTAGGTGGCCAGCACGGCCGCGCCCGTCAGCCCCTGCGTCAGCTGGGCCTTGGCCATCTGCTCCGCACTGTGCCGTGCTACCACATGGCCGATCTCATGTCCCAGTACGCCGGCCAGCTGCCCCTCGGAGGTGAGCTTCGAGAGCAGTCCCTCCGTGATGAACACCTGCCCGCCGGGAAGGGCAAAGGCATTGATGGTGCCGGGGTCGGCCAGCAGGTGGCACTCGAAGCGGTAGTACTCGGCGGCCTGCTGTGCGTCGCTCCGGCTCACCAGCCGGGCGCACACGTCGTTGACCAGCTGCGAGGCTTGTGCGTTGCTGCTGATGCCGCCGAACTGCGCGGCCATCTCGGGCGCGGCCTGGAGTCCCAGCGCCACCTCCTGCTCGTGGGTAATGTTGCCCACGTGCTGGGTTTCGCCGGTGATGGGATTGTCGCTGGAGCTTGCGAAGTAGGTGATGAGCGATATGACCGCGATGATCGCTGCGATGACGAATCGGCCGCGACGCATGGGGAGCTCCTGGCGCCGGGGGTGGCGCGTCGGGGATCAGGTGAGGCGGAAGCCTCCCACCGCACTGGTGAGCTTTTCCGCCGCTTCCGCCAGGTGGCCGGCGGACGAGGAAATTTCCTCCGTGGAAGCATTCAACTCCTGGGCCGCCGCCGCAATCTCCTCGGCCGCGGCGGCGTAATCTTCGGTTCCGGCTGAAACCTCCCGCATGCGGCCGGCGATTCCCTCGACCAGCTCACGCACCGTATCCGCCGAGGACGAGATGCGCTGCGTCCACTGATCATTCTCCTCGGCCTCGGTGGCCACGGTGAGGAGCCCTTCGGCCGCCGCGTGCGCCGTCTCCCGTGCCGCGAGGCCTCCCTCACCCAGCCGGAGCAGCCGGTCGCGCGCGCTCTCGACCCGCTTGAGTACGGTCTGGACCGTGTCGCTGGTGGAGCTCGCGGCCTGGGCCGCCTGGGCGGCGAGCTTGCGAACCTCTTCCGCCACCACGCTGAATCCCTTGCCTTCCTCGCCCGCACGCGCCGCCTCGATCGAGGCGTTGAGCGCCAGCATGTGGGTCTGCTTGGCGATAGCCTTGGTCTGGGTGACGAACTTCTCGATCTCCGCGGAGGCCGCCACCAGCGCTTCGGCCTCCGCCGCCCCGTGCTCCGCGTCCTGGGCGAGCCGCACCAGCTCGGCGGTACTGGCCTCGAGCTTCTGTCGGTGCGAGCGCGCCGTGCGCGCCAGGGCCCCGTTCCGCTCCGCCGCCTCCACGGCGCCCGCGGCCAGTTCCCGCGAAATGTCGAGGATCCGGCTGGCGTCATCCGCGGCGCCGCGCACGATGAGGGCCTGCTGGTTGGCGCGCTCGGTGAGGTCGCCAGTGGTGCTGGCCACTTCCTCGGTGGAGGCGGTCATCTCCTGGGTCGAGGCCGCGATCTCCTGGGCCATCGCCGCGGCGTCGGCCGATGTGCCCTGGATGGTGCTGGTGAGGGCCCGGAGGGCAGCGACCATGTCGCCGACGCTGCGGCCCAGGCTGGTATTGAGGAGCACGGGATCGTCCTCGATCAGCTCGCCGGCGGTCAGGTCGCCCTGTGCCACCCGCGCCGCGATCTGCTCGGCCGTCACCAGCGGGCGGAGCACGGCGCGGGCGGCCCACGTGGTCACGATCAGCTCCAGCACGATGGCGACGCCCAGAAACGCCAGGGTCCCGGGCAGCACCTCGCTCAGCGAGGAAGCACCCAGCGCCTGCCAGAGGATGACGCCCACGGCGACGGTCAAAAGCAGCACGATCAGGCCGCCGGCGGTGTGCACGGCGAGCGCGAGGCGTCGTGATTCGATGGTCATGCGTCTCCGCAGTCCGTCACGTCGAGGGAGGGGAATGCCGGAAGCTAGGACCCCGGGGCGGCGCGGGGCAAGCGGTCCGCATGGCACGAGGTCCCCGGCCCCGGTACATTACCCGCGAGCGCAGCACAGGACGACATTTTCCGTGGACCGCAGTCACTCGATGAGCCAGCCTTCCGAATCCGACAGCCATACGTACCAGCCCGACGTCGTCGAAGCCAAGTGGCAGCGGCGCTGGGCGGAGCAGCACACCAACGAGCCCGACCTCGACCGGGCCAGCCGGCCGTTCTACAACCTGATGATGTTCCCCTACCCCTCGGCCGAGGGGCTCCATGTGGGGAACATGTTCGCCTTCACCGGTGCCGATGTCTACGGCCGGTTCAAGCGGCTGCAGGGCTACGATGTCTTCGAGCCGATCGGTTACGACGCCTTCGGCATCCATAGCGAGAACTTCGCGCTCAAGGTGGGCACGCACCCGGGGACGCTGATCCCGAGGAACATCGAGAATTTCCGCCGCCAGCTGAAGCGGATCGGCGGGATGTTCGACTGGCGGCACGAGCTGGCTACTACCGATCCCCGGTACTACAAGTGGACCCAATGGCTCTTCCTCCAGCTCTTCAAGGCGGGGAAGGCGTACAAGAAGGCGGCGGCGGTCAACTGGTGCCCCAACGACAAGACCGTGCTCGCCAACGAGCAAGTCATCGCCGGGCGCTGCGAGCGCTGTGGCGCACAGGTGGAGCAGCGCACCCTGGAGCAGTGGTTCTTCCGGATCAGCGACTACGCCGGGAAACTGCTGGACAATCTCGACGACAAGTCGCAGATGGACTGGTCCGACACCACCACCACGGCACAGCGCAACTGGCTGGGCCGTTCCGATGGCGCCGAGATCGAGTTTCCGGTAGAGCTGGGGAAGAGCATCCGGGTCTTCACCACCCGGCCCGACACGCTCTTCGGCGCCACGTTCATGGTACTGGCGCCCGAGCACCCGCTGGTACCGGAGATCACGACGCCGAGCCAGCGCGAGGCGGTGGAAGAGTACCGGAAGCAGGCCGCGTCGAAGGATCTGGTGTCTCGCAAGGTGGGTGAGCGCGACAAGACCGGCGTCTTCACCGGCGCCTTCGCCCGCAACCCCGCGACCGGCCGCACCATCCCGGTCTGGGTTGCCGACTACGTGCTCATGGAATACGGCACCGGCGCCATTATGGCGGTCCCGGCGCACGACGATCGCGACCGCGAGTTCGCCGAGAAGTTCAAGCTGCAGATCGTGCCGGTCATCAATGAGCACGGCATTCTCGAGGACAGCGGCGAATTCACCGGCCTGCCCGCCGAGGAGGGACTGCATCGCATCATCGCGTGGCTGGAGGCCGCCGGGGCAGGGAAGGGTGTGGTGCAGTATCGCCTGCACGACTGGTGCATCTCGCGCCAGCGTTACTGGGGACCGCCCATCCCGATCATCTACTGCGACAAGTGCGGCGTGGTGCCGGTGCCGGAGAAGGACTTGCCGGTGGAGCTCCCTTTCCTCGAGGATTTCCGCCCTGACGACAGCGGTACCTCGCCGCTCGCGCGGGACGAATCATGGTACTACGTGGCGTGTCCCCAGTGCGGCGGCAAGGCCCGGCGTGAGACCGATGTCTCGGACACCTTCCTCGACTCGGCGTGGTACTACCTGCGCTACCCAAGCACCGAGTTCGATGACCGCCCGTTCGACCAGGGGCGGACCCGGCGCTGGTGCCCGGTCGCGTCATACATCGGCGGCAACGAGCACGCGGTGCTGCACCTGCTCTATTCCCGCTTCATCGCGATGGTGCTGCACGAGCTGGGGCACGTGGATTTTGACGAGCCGTTCGCCAAGTTCCGCGCCCACGGGCTGATCGTGAAGGACGGCGCCAAGATGTCCAAGTCGCGCGGCAACGTCGTGATTCCGGACGAGTACATCGCCAAGTGGGGCGCGGACACCTTCCGCACCTACCTCATGTTCCTGGGCCCGTTCCAGGAAGGGGGCGACTTCCGGGACGAGGGGATCAGCGGCCCCCGCCGCTTCCTGGACAAG
>CBINCZ010000227.1:0-4888 GCA_966249295.1 uncultured Gemmatimonadales bacterium | reverse complement strand
GAAGCGCGGCGTGGCACGCGAATCCCTGGTGCTCGATCCCGGTTTCGGCTTCTCCAAGCGTCCGGAGCAGAATATCTTGCTCGCCGACCAGCTTGCGGCCCTCGTTGCGCTTGGCCTGCCTGTCCTGGTGGGACCGTCGCGCAAGCGGTTCCTGGGAGTCGTCAGCGGTGCGGGCATAGAAGGCCGCGATCACCTGAGTGCGGTGTTCTGCGCCCTGTGCCTCGAGCGCGGCGCCCGGCTCTTTCGTGTGCACGACGTGGCGCTCGCTCGTGATGCCCTGCGGCTCGCGCAGGCCTTCGGAGGTTCGATCCCCGACGCATGACTACCGCTGACGACACCCGGCCGCCCTATCGGTCGGCACTGCTGGTGACCCGGGCTGTCTTTGCGGTCTACCTGCTCACCCTGGCGCCGACTGTCACCTTCTGGGATGCCGGCGAATTCATCGCCGCCGCGAAGATCCTGGGCATCCCGCACCCGCCGGGCACGCCGTTATTCGTCCTCATCGCGCACGTCTGGGCCACCCTCATCCCCATTGGTGAATTCGCCTTCCGCACCAACATGCTGAGCGCGCTGCTGAGCGCGGTGGGCGCGGGATTCTTCTTCCTGGTGGTGCACGAGTCGCTTCGCGGCATGCTGCGCGAGCTCCCCGATGACCAGGCCCGCTGGCTCGCGCTCGCGGGCGGCGCGGCCGCCGCGTGTGCGGGTGCGTTCACATTCACCAACTGGCAGAACTCCAACGAGACCGAAGTGTACGCCGTGGCCACCATGACCATTGGCGCCATTGCCTGGCTCTGCCATGTCTGGCGGCGGCGGCGGGGGACACCGACGGCGCGGCGGATCCTCCTGCTGGTCATCTATCTCGGTGGCATCTCGATCAGCAATCACCTGCTGGCGTTGCTGGCCGGTCCAGCGGTGATCCTGTTCCTCTGGGCCACGCTCCGGAACGAGCCGGCGGCTGATCCCCTGGAGCGGCGTCGCGAGTGGGCGGAGCTTGCGGTGGTGACCGGCATCTGGGCCCTGCTCATCGGCTCGGGCCTGGGCAACGTGGCCCTCACGGTGATCGGCTGTATCTGCTTCCTGGCGGCGCTGGTCTTTGCGGGACTCTCGAACGCTCTGACCTTCGGAGTGCTGGCGTTCTTCATCGCCGCTATCGGCATCACACCGTACCTCTACCTCTTCATCCGGTCGGGCCAGCATCCGATGGTCAACGAGGCGGCGCCCGATACGTGGAACGCGCTGCTGGCCGTGATCCGGCGGGCGCAGTATCCGGTGCGCACGCCGCTGGACGACCCGACCGTCATGCATGGGCCGGGGAATCCGGGGCGGTCGCTGCAGATCATCGGCCTGCAGATCGTCAACTATGTCCAGTATTTCGACTGGCAGTGGGCCAGGAGCCTGGGGGCGACGATTGCCGGGCTCCCGCTCCGCATCTTCGTGACGCTGGCCTTCTGCTGGCTCGGCCTCACCGGCTTCGTGCAGCAGCGGCGGGCCAACCGGCCCGCGTGGTGGCTGCTCTTCGGGCTGTTCATTGTCACCGGCATCGGCCTCATGGCCTACATGAACTTCAAGCCGGGCTTCAGCGTCGGGTATGCGCAGTTTCCCAGCCCGGATGATCACGAGGTTCGGGAGCGCGACTACTTCTTCGTGGTGAGCTTTGTCGTGTGGGGGCTCTGGGCGGGGATGGGACTCGCGGTCCAGGCCCAGCGGCTCTGGCGCCACCGGCCTTCGCTGTCGCGGCCACTTGCCAGTGCGGTGCTGCTGGCGGCCCTGGTCCCGCTGCTGCTCAACTGGACATCGGCATCCCGCCGACATGGCAAGGACGCGCGGCTGGCGGCCGATTTCGCGTATGACCTGCTCAACTCGGTGCCGCCCTACGGCATTCTCGTCACCTTCGGCGACAACGACACCTTCCCCCTCTGGTGGGCGCAGGAAGTGGAAGGCATCCGCCAGGACGTCACCGTGCTCTGTCTTGCCCTGGGGCAGACCGACTGGTACATGCGCCAGCTGCGCGACAACCCCATCCGCGAGCTCGATCGTCCGGCGTTGCCCGCCATCTGGCGCAATGCTCCCGCCGAGCGCCCGACGTGGCCGCTGCACACCATGACCGATGCACAGATCGAGCAGGCTGGAATGCCGGTGCAGCTCCCCGAGGCGCTGTCGGTGAACTTCGGCGACTTTTCCCACGTGTACCCGCAGGGCACCGTGTTCTACCCGAACGACCTGCTGATTATCCGGACGCTGCAGCAGAACCTCGGCCGTCGTCCCATCTACTGGTCCATCACGGCGGGGCGCTCCTTCGGCGGGCTCGGTGACCGCGCGGTGCAGCGCGGACTGGCGTTCGCCATCCTTCCCGTGCCGCCTGACACGACGGCGCCCGGCATCAGCACGGGCGTGATCGGCCCGTGGGCCGTCGATGTGCCGATGACTGATTCGCTGGCGTGGCATACATACCGCTATGCCCGGCTGCTCGAGGGTGAGCCGGCGGTGCTCGACCCGTCCGTGCAGGTCCAGGCCCGGGCGCTCTCCTATCCCTTCACGGCCCTCGGCTTCGTCTACGCCGAGCGCGGTCACGCGCAACGCGCGCTCGCCAACCTCGAACGCGCCAACCAGCTGGCCAATGATCCCGCCGTCAAGGCGGCGTATGACCAGCTGAGGGCCAGGGCATTTGAGATGCCGGGGGATACAAGTCGAGCGTCGGGCGTCGAGCGCTAGGCGCTCAGCACTCTTCAATCCCGCCGCCTAATCCGCTAAATTGTAGGGCTATGGATTTCGAGCCCCTCGGCGAGCGCCTCCGCGTGGTACGGGAGGAAATCGCCGTCCGCCAGGCGCGCGGGGGCTGGCAGCATCCGGTCCGCATCGTTGCGGTCACCAAGACCTTCGGGGCTGCGGCGGTGCGCGCGGCGGTGCGTGAGGGTCTCGATGCCGTTGGCGAGAACCGGGTGCAGGAGGCGCTCGCCAAGCAGGCGGACGTGGCCGACGTCGCCGTGGAGTGGCACCTGATCGGCACGCTGCAGCGCAACAAGGTGCGCCAGATCACCGGTCGCTTTGCCCTGATCCACTCGGTGGATCGCCCTGAGCTGGCTGACGAGATCAGCCGCCGCGCCGGCACCACGCCGCAGGACGTGCTGGTGCAGGTCAACTGCTCGGCGGAGCCGCAGAAGGGCGGTGTCGAGCCGGCCGAGCTGCCCCGGTTGCTGGAGCACCTCCGCACGCTGTCGGGCATCCGGCTGCGTGGGCTGATGACGATGGCGGCGGTGGACGCCGACGAATCGGAGCAGCATCGCACGTTCGGCCAGCTGCGGGCGCTGCGCGATGCCGCGCGGGCGGAGGGGCACTACCTGCCGGAGCTGTCCATGGGCATGTCGGGGGCCTTCCCCGTGGCCGTGGAAGAGGGCGCCACCATGCTGCGCCTGGGCACCATCCTCTTTGGAAGTCGCCAGCCGTAGCATGACCGCCTGCCGGGCAGACCGGCATCACTTCTCGCAATGGAGCGCAGTGGACGATGGCTTTTCGGCCGTGGCCTGAAGGAAGCGCCAGCCAGCTCGAGCAGGAGCTGCTCGAACGCTGGCGGGCCGAAGGCCTGTTCCGGCAGAGCCTCGAGGCCACCCGTGACGGCAAGCCCTTCGTCTTCTTCGAGGGACCGCCGACCGCCAATGGCCGCCCCGGCATCCACCACGTCTTCTCCCGCACCATCAAGGACCTGGTCTGTCGCTACCAGACCATGCAGGGCCGGTCGGTCACCCGCATCGCCGGCTGGGACACCCACGGCCTGCCGGTGGAGATCGAAGTCGAGAAGGAACTGCGGCTCTCCGGCAAGAAGGCCATCGAGGAATTCGGTGTCGCCGAGTTCAACCGGCGCGCGCGGGCCTCGGTGTTCAAGTACAAGGAAGACTGGGAAGCGCTGAGCGACCGGATCGGATACTGGCTCGACTACGAGCATCCGTACGTGACGTACCACAAGGAGTACGTCGAGACTGTCTGGTGGCTCCTGCATCGCCTGCACGAGCGGAAGCTGCTGTATCGTGGCCATCGGGTGCTGCCATACTGCCCGCGTTGCGGCACCGTGCTGTCCAGCCACGAACTGGCGCTGGGCTATGAGGACGTCACGACCAATTCGGTCTATGTGACGTTCCCGCTCGCGGACGGCAGTGGCCGTGAACTGCTGGTGTGGACCACCACGCCGTGGACGCTCCTCTCCAACGTCGCGGTGGCGGTGCATCCCGAGCTCGAATACGGCGAGTATCGCGTGGGTGAGCGGGTATTCATCCTTGCCGTGGCGCGTGATGCGTTGCCCAGTTCGTCGGCCAGGGGCGCGCCGGCCTTCCAGGAGCTGGGGCCCGAGCGCACCTATCCGGGGCGCCACCTGGTGGGCCTCAGGTACACGCGGCCGCTCGATGTCGTACCGCTGCCCGAAGACCGTGTGTCGTCCGTGGTGGTGCCGGCGGACTTCGTCTCCGCCGACGACGGATCGGGACTGGTGCACATGGCGCCGGCCTTCGGCGCCGACGACCACGCCGCCGGCCGGGAACACGGCCTTGCCATGGTGCGGCCGGTCGCGGCAGACGGCACCTTCGAAGGGACTACCTGGCCCGAAATCGAGGGCCGGCTCGTCACTGCCCGCGAAACCAACGACCTCATCATCCAGCGGCTCAAGGCCGAGGGGCGCTGGCACCTGACCGTGCCGCATGCGCACAGCTATCCGCATTGCTGGCGCTGCCGCAGCCCCTTGATCTACTACGCGCGCGACAGCTGGTTCGTCCGCACGTCGGTGGTGAAGGAACGGATGCTCGAGTTCAACGCGCAGGTGGACTGGCATCCACCTGAAGTGGGCGCCGGCCGGTTCGGCGAGTGGCTCCAGAACAACGTGGACTGGGCGCTGTCGCGTGAC
>CBINCZ010000226.1:0-4891 GCA_966249295.1 uncultured Gemmatimonadales bacterium | reverse complement strand
TCCACCAATTCGAGGCGACGATGACCCTCGCAACGGTTGAAGTTCTCAGGAAGGTTCCGCTGTTTGCCAGTCTCTCGTCGGCCGACCTCCAGGCGTTTGCCGACCTCTGCCGGGAGCGCAGCTACCCCCGCGGCAGCGTCATTGTCTTCGAGGACGACCCCGGCGATGCGATGTACCTGGTCGGTTCGGGTCAGGTAAAAGTGGTGCTGATAGCGGAGGACGGCCGCGAGGTCATCCTGTCCGTGCTGGGCCAGGGGGCGGTGTTCGGCGAGATGTCGGTGATTGACGAGGAGCCCCGCTCGGCCCACGTCATCGCCATGGAGGATTCGGTGCTGGTGGTCCTGCGCCGGGAAGATTTCCAGAACCGGCTGCGGCAGTCGCCGGACGTGGCCATCGCGCTGCTCAAGGAGCTTTCACGCCGCCTGCGCCGAGCCGACGAGAAAATTGCCAACCTGGTGCTGCTCGACGTCAACGGCCGGGTGGCCAGCCTGCTCCTGCGCATGGCTGAAGAGGAGGGCGGCGACCGGATCACCCGGCGGCTCACGCATCACACGATCGCGCAGATGATCGGCTCGAGCCGCGAAACGGTGTCGCGGACCATGCGCGCGCTGGTTGACCGGGGCGTCCTCGACGTCTCGCGCCGGCAGATCGTGCTCAAGGATCGCCGTCACCTGCTGCTCGCTGCCCGGCGGTCGTGACCGTCCTCACCCCGTGGTCGTGAGCGCTGCCGTAGCCATGCGCGCGGGGATTGTGTTCCTTGGGAGCATGTTCCAGGCAGCATGGCGGATGCACTGATGGCCGCACCGGAAGTGAGATTCTGGGGCGTCCGCGGCTCCATCCCGACTCCCGGCCCCGGCACCGCGCGATACGGCGGCAATACCCCTTGCGTTTCGGTCTCCAACGGCGAAGGCAGCCTGGTAGTGCTCGACGCCGGCAGTGGCATTCGCAGTCTGGGTGACCGGCTCATGCGCGAGGCGCGCAGCCGCGCGCTCGACGTCGAGCTGCTGCTCAGTCACACACATTGGGATCACATTCAGGGGTTGCCGTTCTTCAAGCCGCTGAGTGACGCGCGCACCTGCGTGCGCATCCGCGGCGCCCGCCAGGACGAGAGCGCGCTGAGTGACATTCTCGAGCGCCAGATGGAGCCATCGGTATTTCCGGTTCCGCTTACCGCACTTGCGGCCCGGATCGAAGTGCATGAGATCGGGCCGGGTGAGTTCGAGGTGCCGGGCTTCCGGGCAGAGGCCATTCGGCTGCGACATCCCGGCACCACACTCGGCTTCATTCTGGAACCTGTCGGAGGTGGTCGCAGATTTGCGTACCTGACGGACAATGAGCTGGACCTGCAGGCTCACTACCCCCTGCCCGACTCGTGGCGTGAGGACCTGATCGAGCGGCTTCGCGGTGTTGACACGCTGATTCACGATGCCATGTATGCCGATGCCTTTGTCGAGGCCCGGTCGGGCTGGGGGCATTCGACACCGGAACAGTCCGTGGAACTGGCGCGAAATGCGGGAGTGCGCCGCGTCATTCTCTTCCATCACGAACCGGAGAACGACGATGCCGCGGTGGATGCGCTGCTGCAGGGCGCCCGCGATGCTGCCCGCCGGCATGGTGACCTCATCGTGGATGCCGCAGTCGAGGGAGACTCGTTCACGCTCTAGCCAGGGGGACGCAATGGGTCGCCTAGCCATTGTCGCGATGCTGCTGCTGGGCGCTGTGCCGGCCCTCCCTGCACAGGCCACCCGGACCAGCGTGGCGGTGTTGCCGTTCCGTGACGGCGGCTCCTACGGTCAGGACCGGGAAAACTTCGAGGCGCTCGAAGTGGCCATCCCTGCATTGCTCCGCGAGTTCGTCGCATCCGGCGGCACCGAAACCATCAGCCGCGCAGCCATTGCCGCCGCCGTGCCCGATTCCATCGGCCGACTCGATGTGACGCAGGCGGCGGAGGCAGGACGGCGCGTGGGCGCGCGCTATGTGGTGACCGGTGCATTCATGGATCACTACGGCCGCTTTCGCATCGACGCGCGAGTGGTCGACGTGGACCGGGCAGCCATCATTGCGGTCGTGTCCAACGACCCTGGCCTGCAGGATCGGCGGCAACTCTTCGAGATGATCCGGAGCGTGGCGCAAGGTGTCGCGCGCAACCTTCAGCTCAGCGCACCTGCGGCGCCCGACCACGCAGTTCCAACCGACGCCATCACATGGTACGGCCGTGGGCTTCGCAGTCTCGACCGGGGCGACAAGAGCGCGGCTGCCGGTTTCTTTCGTCAGGCGCTCGAAGCCGACCCCAGGTTTGCCCAGGCCCGTGCGGCGCTGCAGGGCGCGGGATCGCCCTGAGCATGGAGCCGGTCCAACCGCGCCTCTACCATCCCCCTGATTGGACGCCCGCGCCGGCCGTGCAGGCCGCACTCGCAGCGCAGCATGTGGCCCTCGAGTGCCTGACGCCGGGCGTGGTCCCCGATCCAGGCGACGCCCCGGCCGCGCTGGTGCTGCCGATCGCCGCCATGGAGACATGGGCTCCACCCGCCCTGGCTCTCGCTGCCGACCGCGGTCTCGCGATCGTGGTGGTGGGAGACGGCGCATCCGCCGACCTCCCCGCGTGCGTTCCGCCTCACCTCTGCACGGCGTTCGTTCCCGCGCCCCAGAACGAGCGACACATGGCCGTGGCGCTGCGCACAGCGCTGCGTGAAGCCGGCGACCGCCGAAGCATCAGTACTGGAATCGCCGAGCGCGCCGCGCTCGCCCGAGAAGTCACGGATCTGACCGAGACGGGCATCCGTCTCCTGACCGAGCGGGAGCGTGAGGTCCTGCTTGACCTGATCCTGTCGCAGGCCCGCCGGCTCACGGCGGCGGATGCAGCCAGTCTCTACCTGGTCGAGTCGGACGCATCGGGACCGGCACGGCTGGTCTTCTCGCTCACGCAGAACGAGAGCCGCCCCGATATCCGTCTGTCGTCCTTTACCCTGCCACTCGACCATACATCGCTGGCCGGATATGCCGCGAGTTCCGGCGAGCCGCTGGTGCTGGATGACGTCTATCACCTGCCTGCGTCTGCCCCATACAAGTTCAATCCCGCGATCGATGTCAGCTCCGGCTATCGCACCAAGTCGATGCTCGTCATCCCGATGCCGAACCAGGCGGGCCAGGTAATCGGCGTGCTGCAGCTCATCAACCGGAAACCGCCTGAGCTCCGCGTCTTCCGGAATGCCTCCGACGTGGAAGAGCTGGCCCTGCCCTTCGATGCACGGACCGTGGACCTCGCCCGGGCGCTGGCGGGCCAGGCTGCAGTCTCGATCGAGAACGCCCAGCTGCACGACAATATCGAGCGGCTCTTCGAGGGCTTCGTCCGCGCGGCGGTGGCGGCCATCGAGCAGCGCGACCCGGCCACGTCCGGCCATAGCGAACGCGTGGCGCTCATGACCTGTGCCCTCGCGGAAGCGGCGGACCGGGAAACCACCGGGCGCTTCGCCGATTTTCACATGGGACGGCGGGAGCAACGCGCCCTGCGCTATGCAGCGCTGCTGCATGACGTGGGCAAGATCGGAGTGCGCGAGCAGGTGCTGGTGAAGGCCCGCAAGCTGTATCCCGGCGAGCTCCAGGCCATCGAGCTCCGGCATGCGTTGCTGCGCAAGATCGCGGAGTGGCGCTACCAGCGCGAGCTCAACCGGTTTCTCTACGAGCGCGGGCATGAGGATTTCGATGCCACCGAACGGATGCTGCGCCAGCAGCTGGAGTGCACGCGGGCGCGCCTGGACGCGGGGCTGGCGCTGGTGCGCCGGGCCAACGAGCCGACGGTGCTCCCCGTCGAGGAGGCCGCCGGACTCGAGGCCCTGATGGATCCCCAGTTCGAGGGCCCCGACGGCACGCCGGTGGCGTTCCTGACGGAAGCCGAGCTGGCGGCCCTGCGGGTTCGGCAGGGTTCGCTGGGAGAAGCGGAGTGGACGGAGATTCGGAATCACGCGGTGTGGACCTGGGAATTCCTGAACCGGATTCCCTGGACGCCGGACCTGTCCGGCGTGGCGGATATTGCCCGGGGGCACCACGAGAAGCTGGATGGCAGTGGTTATCCCAACGGCGTCTCAGGCGACGAGATTCCGCTGTTGACCCGGATGATGACGATCGCCGACATCTACGACGCGCTCACGGCCGCTGACCGTCCCTACAAACGCGCGATCCCGTCCGCCGCGGCCATTGACATCCTGCAGGATGAGGCCCGCGAGGGCCGCCTGGATGGCGACCTGGTGCGACTGTTCATCGAGGCGCGGGTCTTCGAACGCAGTCCGGTCCGTCGGGGTCAGCCGCGCACCGCGACATCCTTGCCGCGCGTGGCAGATTCGTAGATTGCATCGAGCACCTTGTGCAGCACCAGATATTCGCGGAGATCGGGCGCCGCGGCCTGCCCCTGCAGCAGCGCCTGGAAATGCGCCCACTCGGCGCGGTAGGAGGCCATGAAGGGGTTCTCCCGGCCGACTGAACCGGTCGGCGCCACGTCCACCGGCACCCCGTTGAGTTCCTTCCAGACCTTGAGCGGATTGATGGCGGCGGTCCCCTTGCCACCGCGCAGGCCCACGCCGAACCGCTCACCCTCACCGACGTGATGCCACGTCACGTCCACGAAGATGGACGCGCCGTTTTCACACACCACAAACGCGCTTCCCGACTGCTCGACCCCCTGGTCCTCCCGGGTCGCGTCGAGGGCCGCGCTCACCCGCGCCGGCGCGGGCGTCCCCGCGAGCCAGAGCGCGAGATCGAGAATCGAGAGCCCGAGGTCGAGCATCACGCCGCCGCCGGAGAGCTCGCGGCGCTGGCGCCATCCCAGCTGGGCGCGACTTGGCCGGAACACATGCCAGCTGCCGCGGACGCTGTCCACCGGCCCCAGTTCCCCGCT
>CBINCZ010000225.1:0-4912 GCA_966249295.1 uncultured Gemmatimonadales bacterium | reverse complement strand
TGGGGCAGGGCGGTCATCTTTACCGCGCGCGCCAGCCAGAGGCCTAGCGCCGATCCCACCACCAGCCCGGCGACGATCACGCTGTAGCTGACGATGCTCCGGTCCACCAGGGTGACCACGATGGCGATGAGCATGCCCACCGCCGAGAGCCGGTTGCCGCCGACCGCGGTGGCGGGGCTGGAGAGGCGCTTGAGGCCGATGATGAAACAGACTGCCGATATGAGATAGAGAATCTCTTCCAGGGCATGCGGCATCAGCGGTCCTCCGGCTTCCGCTTGAACATCTGCAGCATGCGGTCGGTCACGGCGTAGCCACCGACCACATTCATCATCGCGAACACCACCGCGAGGAAGCCCAGCACCAGCGATATCCAGCCATGGCCGCCGCCCGCGACGATAATGGCGCCGACCGCCGTGATGCCGCTGACGGCATTGGCGCCCGACATGAGCGGGGTGTGCAGTGTGGGCGGCACGCGATTGATCAGCGCCACGCCGAGGAAGGTGGCGAGCGTGAAGATCACGACGCCCGCGATGAATCCCTCAAGCATCGGGCCTCCCCTTCTGCTCGGTGGCGTCCTTCGCGATGCGCATCGCCTTGATGATGGGATCGTCGAGAGTGGTGCCGAACCCGCCCTCCCGGGCAACGTACTCCAGGAAGGTCTGCACATTCCGGCTGTACATCTGGCTCGCGTGGTAGGGCAGCGTGGCAGCGATGTTGACCGGGCCAAGGATGGTGACGTCCTGTTCCGTGACGACCTCACCGGCGCGCGTCAGCTCGCAATTTCCACCCGACTCGGCGGCGAGGTCGACGATGACGCTGCCCGCGCGCATCGAGCGCACCATATCGGCGCTGATCACCCGAGGCGCCGGCTTGCCGGGAATCTGCGCCGTGGTAATGACGAGATCCATGTCGCTGATGTGGGCGGCGACGGCGTCGGTCACCCGGCGCTGCTGGTCGGCCGCGAGCTCGCGCGCGTAGCCCCCCTCTCCCTCCGCCGCGACGCTCGGCACCTCGAGAAACGAGGCACCGAGACTCTCCACCTGTTCCTTCACGACGGGCCGCACGTCGAACGCGGAGACGACGGCGCCAAGCCGTCTCGCGGTTGCGATCGCCTGGAGACCGGCGACGCCAGCGCCGACCACGAATGCGCGCGCGGGCGTGATGGTGCCGGCCGCGGTGGTGAGCATGGGGAGAAAGCGTGGAAGGGCGTTGGCGCCGAGGAGCACTGCCTTGTAGCCGGCGACGGTGGCCTGCGAGGAGAGCGCGTCCATGCTCTGCGCCTTGGTGGTCCTCGGCACCAGCTCCATCGCGAAGCCGGTGAGGCCGTGCCGCGAGAGCGCCGCGCTCGCTTTTCCGCCGGCAGGGTCAAGGAACCCTATGACCGCGGCGCCGGGCGCAAGCGTGCCCAGAAGTTCGTCGGGCGGCAGTGCAACCGCTGCCACCACTTCGGCGCCGGACGCGGTCTCAGCGGCGGTGGCACAGAGTGTCGCGCCCTGGGCCGCGTACTGCTCGTCGGGAAATCCGGCGCTCTGCCCCGCGCCCCGTTCCACCTGCACCTGGTGACCGGCTCGCACCAGCCGCCCGACGCCGTCCGGCACCAGCGCCACGCGACGTTCGGCAGCGCCGGTCTCCCTGAGCACCGCGATGCGCATCGACGACTCCTTGCCGCCTGGAGAGGATGGCAAAATCTACGGCTGTCCGGCGGCAGATGCCATTCAGCGCACGCGCGTCACCCGCCAGATGCTGCCGGCGCGATCATCGGCAATGAAGAGCGCGCCATCAGGCCCCACGGCGAGTCCGCTCGCACGAAGGCCGGTGGGGCCATCGGCACTGGTGGCAAAGGTCTCGTACTTGTCGGTCGCCTTGCCGTCGGCGAAGGGAATGAAGACCACGCGGTAGCCCGCCTGCGGCAGCGGCGCGCGGTTCCAGGAGCCGTGAAAGGCGAGGAAGGCGCCGTCGCGGTACCTGGGGCCGAAGGCATCGCCGGTATAGAACGCCAGCGCAAGGGGCGCGAAGTGGCCGGGGAAGGCGATGGCGGGCATGGTGCGGTTGGCGCAGCGGTCGGTCTTCCGCCCGTCGCCGCCGTACTCCGGTGCCAGCACCTTGGCGTGACGGGTGTTGCTGTAGTAGCAGTAGGGCCAGCCGTAGTCCGCTCCCCTGGTGACGATCCCGAATTCCTCGGCCGGATCTTCCGCGTTCACTGAGTCGCTGAAGCCCCAGTTCGCGCCTAACTGGTCGCGGCCCATCACGGCGGTGTAGAGCGTGCCGCTCCCCGGCTGGATCGCGATAGCGGCCGCGTTGCGGAGGCCGGTGGCGTAGCGCGCTCCGTCGGACGCCTGCTGGCCGGTGCGGCTCGCATGGAAGACCCAGATGCCGGCCCGCTGCTCCAGCTCGGGGCACGGATCAACGCCTGGGGATTTCGTCTGGCGATCAGCCTGCTGGCAGCTGTTGGTGCGGGAACCAAAGGTGACGAAGAGTGAATCGCCCTTGAAGGCCATGGCCTTGGAGCTGTGGCCCCGGGTGGGCAGGCCCGACACGACAACTTCTCCCTCGCCGCTGGCGACCGGCGCCGAGCTGCTCACGCGCCAGCGCAGGATGCGGTCGGGCAGCGCGGCATAGAGAAAGCCACCATGCAATTCCACATCGTTGACGCCCGAGGGCCCGAAGCTGCCGAGCCGCTCCAGTGCGCCGTCACGGTTGGTGTCGGCGAAGACCAGCACGCCGTGATCGTCGCCGCCATCCTGCACGGCGGCATAGAGCACACCTGCATCGCTCACCGTCAGCTGGCGCACCTTGCCGAGGCCGGTGCCCAGTCGCTGGGCGCAGAAGCCCTGGGGCACGGTGAGTCCCGCGTCCGCGCAGGGCGGCGGCCCGCCCTGCACCAGTGCCGCGGCTGCAATTGTCAGGATGAAAGTGGTCATGGATCCGCTCTCCGGAACGCTCCGCCTGCGAGCGTCGAATGGTCGTGAATGACCTGCGTCCGGAGTCTAGACGGGTTGGTTTCCCCATGCCACCCGGGGCGGCGGGCCCGGCGCCCCAGAGGGAAAATCCGCCTTTCCCTATTGCAACAAGGGGGTATTGTTTCTTACCTTGTGTCCCGGTGGTGCCGGTGGTCTGGCGCAGTATCGCGTTCACCTCCACAGGGAGAGCCCCGATGGCAGCAAAGAAGAAGGCCGCGAAGAGGTCCGCCAAGAAGTCGGCAAAGAGGCCCGCCAAGAAGCGCGTGGCAAAGAAGTCGGCTCGCAAGGCAACGAAGCGGAAGCCCAATGCGGCGTTCATGAAGGCCATGACGCCGAGCTCCACGCTCGCGGCCGTGGTCGGCAGCAGCCCGCTCCCGCGCACGCAGGTCACCAAGAAGCTCTGGGCGTACATCAAGCGGAATGGCCTGCAGGACAAGAAGAACCGCCGCATGATCAATGCGGATGCCAAGCTGCGGCCCATCTTCAAGAAGGACCAGGTCTCGATGTTCGAGATGACCAAGCTGGTCAGCAGACACCTGAGCTGAGTCGGAGCACGACGCGTGTTAAAAGGGCGTCCCCGCTGGGACGCCCTTTGCGTTTCCCTCTGCCGCCGCTCCGCAACCGCAGCACCACCCGTTATCTTCTGCCCCATGGCTGGCGAATACATCTTCACGATGCGCGACCTCCGGAAGGTCGTGCCCCCGTCGCGGGAGATCCTCAAGGGGATCCACCTCGCCTTCTATCCTGGCGCCAAGATCGGCGTCCTCGGCTCCAACGGCGCCGGGAAATCCACCCTGCTCCGCATCATGGCCGGTGTGGATCACGACTTTCAGGGTGACGCGCGGCCGCTGGCCGGGACCCGCATCGGCTACCTGCCGCAGGAGCCAGTGCTCGATCCCGCGCGCGACGTACGCGGCAACGTGGAGGAGGGCCTCGCGGAAGTCCGTGGACTGCTGGACGAGTTCAACGAGATCGCCGCCCGCTTCGCCGAGCCGATGGACGACGACGAGATGCAGCGCCTGCTCGACCGGCAGGCGCGGGTGCAGGATCGCATCGATGCTGCCGGCGCATGGGAAATCGACCACAAGGTGGACATGGCGATGGATGCGCTCCGCCTCCCGCCCGGTGATGCCGACGTGACGAAGCTCTCGGGTGGCGAACGCCGCCGGGTGGCGCTCTGCCGTATCCTGCTCGAGGAGCCCGACCTTCTGCTGCTGGACGAGCCCACCAACCACCTCGACGCCGAGTCGGTGGCATGGCTGGAAAAGCACCTGGAACAGTTCCCCGGTACCGTCGTGGCCATCACCCACGACCGCTACTTCCTCGACAACGTGGCGAAGTGGATTCTCGAACTGCACCGCGGCGAGGGCATCCCCTGGGAAGGCAACTACTCCAGCTGGCTGGAGCAGAAGGAGAAGCGCCTTGCCACCGAGGAGCGGCAGGCTTCAGCTCGCCGGAAGACGCTGGAGCGCGAGCTCGAATGGATCCGCATGGCGCCCAAGGCCCGGCACGCCAAGGGCAAGGCCCGCATCGCCCGCTATGAGGAGCTGCGGGAAGCGGCGCAGCGGCAATCGGACGGGAGCACTGAAATCCAGATTCCGGTGCCGGAGCGGCTGGGCGACGAAGTGGTGATTGCCAAGGACGTGTCCAAGGGATTCGGCGAGCGGCTGCTGTTCGAGAACCTGAACTTCTCCCTGCCCCGCGGCGGGATCGTGGGCGTGATCGGGCCCAACGGTGCCGGCAAGACCACGCTGTTCCGGATGATCATGGGGCAGGAGGCGCCCGACTCGGGCACGCTCACCGTAGGCCGCACCGTGAAGCTGGCCTACGTGGACCAGAGCCGCGAGGCGCTCCACGGCGACCACACCGTATACGAGGAAATTTCCGGCGGCGAGGACGAGCTCGACTTTGGCGGGAAGCGGGTGAACGCCCGGGCCTACTGCGCCGGTTTC
>CBINCZ010000224.1:0-4929 GCA_966249295.1 uncultured Gemmatimonadales bacterium | reverse complement strand
CGGCGGCTTCGCCGGGATGGCTCATCCCCGTGGTGCTGCTGCTCGCCCCGCTCGGCTTCGTGGTGCTGCTCAAGGCGGAACCCAAGGACGCGCCCTGGATCATCGTGATGGGCGTGCTGGCGTTCTACGCCAGCCAGCTTGGCGCCATCGTGTTCGGCCCCGAGCTGGGATCGTTCGTCGGCGCGTTCGCCGTGGGCGTGGGCAGCAACCTCATCGCCCGCTTCCTCGACCGCCCGTCGCAGATCTACCTGGTGCCGGGGATTCTCCTCCTGGTGCCCGGCAGCGTCGGCTTCCGCAGCCTCGCCGCGCTGATGGACCGCGAGGTAGTCTCCGGCATCGAGACGGCGTTCAAGATGGTGGTGATCGCGGTGTCGATCGTGTCAGGGATCCTGATTGCGAATGTGGTGACGCCGAGGCGGAGGGTGGGGTGACAAGACGGGCAGGATGGGCGGGATGGGCAGGATGGGCGGGATGGGCGTTGGGGAGTTGGAATCTCCGCGGCTAATAGCCGCGGCTCGGCGCTCCGGAGTCGCCCTGGCGGGCGACTTCCTCAGCCGGGATCTCGCGATGCCAGTAGATGCGAATCGCCGGAGGCGATTCCGGTGCGCCGAGGCGCGACTGTCAGTCGCGCGAGATCTCAATTGACAGAATCTCCGCGGCTGAAAGCCGCGGCTCGGCGCTTTGGAGTCGCCCTGGCGGGCGACTCGACTGGTCGCGATCCCGCACCGAGACGGCGATTGTGATCCGCACGAATCGCCGGAGGCGATTCCGGTGCGCCGAGGCGCGACTGTCAGTCGCGCGCATTTGAAATATCTCATCGCCGAGGCGCGACTTTCAGTCGCGCGAGATCCTATTGATAGATTCCCGAGGCTCTTGGTCGTGCGGGCAATTCATTTCGTCTCGCGGAGACCGAATGTCCATCCAGCCGGCGATGCGTTCCAGCGCATGTTTCTCCGGCTGACGCGCGATGTAGGCTCGTACTGCGTCTACATGCCGCTCGCCGAGAGTATGCATTGAATAGCCGCGCGCCCAGCGGAGTGGAGGCTGCGCGGGGACCTCACGATTGATGACCGTGGCACTCCCGCCTTTGAGCGCTTGGACAAGTTTCACAAGAGCCGTGCTGGGCTCGAATTGGAGCAGCACATGCACGTGGCTCGTGACCATGCCGACTTCGAGCACCCGGGCTTGATGATGCCGCGCTGTGGCCCGTAAGTAGCAGGCCAGGATGCGAGCTCGGTCAGCGGTAAGCAGCGGCAGACGCTGGAGAGTGGTCCAGACGAGGTGAACGTAGAGACGGTGCATGAGCGAATCTGGTGATCCGCTCCGCCATCTCTGGTATCCGCAGAACGCGAAAGCGAGCATTTACGTGCCGGTCGCGCCATGGAAATGGGCTGTTTCCTGTTTGCGCGACTAAGAGTCGCGCCTCCGCGCGTTGGAATCGCCTGTGGCGATTCGCGTGGAGGAGGATTGCTGCCTGGGTGCGGGGTCTCGACCACTCGAGTCGCCCGAAGGGCGACTCCGGAGCGCCGAGCCGCGGCTATCAGCCGCGGGAATTTTCGATTCTCCTCCCCCGCACCCACGCAACCCCATACCCCACCACCACGATGCCCACAGCGATGATCGTCAACTGCAGCGCGGTGAGTGGCAGTTGCTTGCCGAGCCAGGCGAGGAAGAGGAACTTGGGCAGGCGGCCGAGCCAGAAGGCCAGCACGTATTTCCACACCGAGTAGCCTGCCACCACGCCCATGATCCGCGCGGCCCAGTCGGGGAGCGGTGACCAGGCAAAGATCCACACCACCAGGAACGGCTGCTTCCGGAACAGCCGAACGAACTTGCCGCTGGTGGCTTTCTGCTTGAGCCGTTCCAGCCGCTTGACGTCGGAAATCCAGTCGTAGACCCGGTAGTTGATCCACTCGACGATGCAGCTGAGCGTGGCGCCGGTGAGCGCAATGAGCCACGGTGGGTAGAGCTTGCCGAAGAGCATCAGCACCGGTTCGTACGCCGCGGGGAGCAGCGGTGACCACGGCCCGTGCACCCAGAGCGTGGTCACCACGAACGCGCTGAACTTGCCGGCTTCGGCGGCCTCCTGGATCACGCCTGCGGAAAGACGATGCTGGGCAGGACGTGCTGGTGCCGGCTGATGGCCACGACGTAGGCGGCGATCACGCCGAGCCAGATGGCGATGTAGAGCGGCACGAAGAACTGGCGCAGCTTGAGCCACTCGGGGAAGATGACCGGCTTGTTGGCGAACTTGCCGCGTGGCTTGCTGGGAAAGAAGAACGTCTTGTAGGTCTCGGTCGTGGCGATCACCAACCCTTCGGCCGCGAGGGTGATGAACACCAGGTCATCGGTGAGCAGCGACATCAGCAACGCATACGTGCCGGCCATGAGCGGGCTGCGGAAGAACTTGAAGATCTGGAATCCTTCGATGGGCGCGTCCTTCCACGCCCCGCCGAACGCCGAGATCCATCCGCCGGCGGCACCGATGATGAAAATGGCCCAGAGCGGCGGCGGGCCGCCGATGGTGCGCTGGAAGATGATGATGAGCCAGACCGTCACCACCATGATGCCGAGGTAGCAGAGCCCCAGCAACGCCCGAAGCCCGCGACTCGTGACCACTTTCCCGAATACTGCGAATTGCATCGGGATGGTGTACTTGGACTGGTCCGCCTCGCGGAAGAAGGTCTTGTACGCTTCCATGATGGCGCGTTCCACCACGTAGGTCACGCCGAAGAACACCACCGCACTGGCGGCGTCCGCCGGCCAGAGCCCCGTCACCCGCCAGATGAGCGCGCCGATCACCGCCGCGAAGAGCATGCTGCGCATGAAGGTGCGCACCGTGAAGCCTTCGTGCGGGGCGTCCTTGTACATCCCCCAGATGGAGGCGTGGGCGCCGGCGACGAATCCGATGATGGCGGCTGCGAGCCAAGGGGTCATGCAGGTGTCTCCCGTGCGGGGGCAAGGGCGGTGGCATAGGCGGCTTCGACCAGCTCGAGGTCGCGCCGCGCGCGCGCGAGCGTCAGCTGGGCGGCCCGGCCGCTGCGCAGGCAGGCCAGGATATCGGAGAACATCGCCCCGAACCCGCTGATGTCGCGAAGGCCGGGAAAGATAAGCCGGCGGCGCCGCCCGAACACCATGACCCCCAGGCCATTCGACTCGAAGGCGATGGACCCTTCCGATCCGTAAATGCGCGACAGCCGCAGCCCCTTGAGCGCCGAAGGGGTGTCCCACGAGTGGAAGAGGGTTCCCACCGCGCCCTCAGCGTAGCGGAACACCACCAGCATGCTGCGCTCGGGGCCTTCCATCTTCTTTCCGGGCCGGTAGCCGTGGGCGTCCTGCGAGGGCAGCCCGATCCCCGCCAAGAAGATGACCCAGTGGATGACACCCTCGAACAGCGCACCACCGCCCGCCATCTCCTCGTCGTCACGCCAGCCACCGGTCGCCTGCTCCTTGAGCGCCTTGACCACGAGATAACGCACCTCCCCGATCATGCCCTCACTGATCAGCTTCCGCAGCGTCCGCGCCAGCGGCCGGTAATAGTAGTTCTCGGCGACGAAGACGCGGCCGCCATGTTCTGCCTGCGCCGCCTCGATTGCGTCGAAGTCGCTGCTCTTCATGAAGGGCGGCTTCTCCACGATCACGTGCTTCCCCGCCGCCAGCGCCGCCAGCGCCAGCTCCAGATGCTGGCGGGTGGGTGTGGTGATCATGGCAACATCGATGGCGGGGTCGGCCAGCGCCGCCTCGTAGCTCCCGAAGGCGCCGACCCCGTTCAGCTCGCGCTGGAAGAGCGCCGCCTTGGCGGCATCCCGGCTCGCGAAGTAGCAACGGACTTCGTTGCGCCTGCCCGCGAGGAGGCGCGCGTGACGACGGGCGACGTTACCGGCGCCCAGGAAGACCAGCCGGACAGGACGGTCAGCCGGCACCGTGCGTGGAGTGTCGTTCATGCGATGGAAATATCGGCGCTGTGACGGGTCTGGCTCAGCTCGCCGGCCAGCAGGGCGCCGGCACGGTAAGCGGTAGCCGCGATGGTAAGGCTGGGATTGACGCTCGCCGACGTGGGGAGCGCGCTCGCGTCGGTGATGGTGAGGTTGGAGAGGCCGCGATAGCGCCCCCGCGCATCAAGCGGCGCCAGCTTCGGATCATCACCCATGCGCACCGTGCCGATCGCGTGGGAAAAGGTCCAGATCCGGTGGCGATAGAAGGCCACAGCCCCCGCGGCGCGGAGAATCCGCTTCCCCGCTGCCGCCAGCGTGGCCACGGCGCGCTCGTCGCGCTCACTGTAATGATGGGTGATGGTCGCCACCGGCATCCCAAGCGCATCGTGACGCGCACTGTCGATCATGATGCGATTCCCGGCCTGCGGCTGGTCCTCGGCGATGGCAAGGAAGCCGGTGATGTGAGGGACCAGTCGCGCGGCGACGGGGCCCAGTGCCTTCGGAATCTGGGCTCGCACCAGCGAGACGGGCGGCGTCACCAGCTGCTGCAGCCCACCCGCTTCATTATAGAGGTCGTGAATCGCGATCTGCTTGTGATGCCGGCCTTCGGGATCGGGCCGCTTGAGGAAGAGCCCGAAAACGATGCGATTGCAATGGCGCATGAGGTAGGCACCGACCGCATCGCGCGCGGGACTCACTTCGTGGAGGCCGGAGGCAAGCAGGAGATGTGGCGTCGCGATGGCGCCGGCCGCCAGGATGAAATGCCGGGCAGCGAGCGCCTCACGCGCACCGCTCGCCACGTCGATCACCTCGACTCTCGACACTCGACCCTCGACTGTCTCCAATCTCGTCACTGCGACGCCAGTCCGCACCTCCAGGCCCTTGCTGACCAGCGACGGGAGGACCGCTGTAGCCAAGTCGTTCTTCGCTTCGATCGCACACGGAAATCCGTCGCAGGTGGCGCACTCGATGCACGGGTTGCGGCCGTCGCCGC
>CBINCZ010000223.1:0-4931 GCA_966249295.1 uncultured Gemmatimonadales bacterium | reverse complement strand
GAAGATCGACCCATCCAATGCCGACTACCAGCGCGATCTCGCCTCGCTCAACGAGCGTGGCACCGGCGACGAGCAGCATGACGCCATGAGCCACGATGGTGGCATGGAGCATGGGCACTAGGAGCTGAGAGCTAAGAGCTGAGAGCTGAGAGCTAAGAGTTCTCGGAAAACAGCCCTTCCGGAATCCGGGAGGGTTGTTTTTTGCATTCTGATCTCGCAGCTCTCAGCCCTCAGCTCTCAGCTCTCCCGCTTGACCCCCACTTGAGTACCTGCCCCCAGGATGCGCCTTCACGGCACACATCTGGAGGCATCTCATGCTGGCGGCACTGCTGCTTCTGTCACTCTACCTGCCCTCCCAGGCAGCTCCGTCTGCCGCGACGCCACAGTCCCGGCTCACGATTCAGGTCGATTCGGCGCATCACGACATCCGGCTGGAATACCGCGTGCCTCCGCCGGCCGAGACCATGACGGCGATGACCCATGCCCATCATGGGACCGGTGACGCCATGGGCGGAATGTCGCATGGAGGCGGTCACGTCCTGACCTTTGTTCCCTTCGACTGGCCCGTGAGCGGCTGGTTGCGCGGCGCGCGCGTCGAGCTCACCGACTCGTCCGGCCGGCCCCTGCCGCAGCGGCTGCTCCACCACATCAATCTTCTCGACCTGTCCCGCAGACAACTGGTTCACGCCGGAGTCGAGCGCCTCTGGGCTGCCGGCGCCGAGACCGATCCGGTCATGCTGCCGGCGGGAATCGGCGTGCCGCTGAGCGCAGGCACGCCGTTCGGGCTCGTCATTGCCTACGACCCCGCCGGGCTCACACCGGGATGCACGGTGACGATTCGCGCCCGCTGGATGCCTACCAACATGAACCCGCGCCCGCGCGATGTCTTTCCCGTCCTCATCGACGTCAACTACCAGGTCAGCCGGAGTGCGGCGTACAACCTGCCGTCCGGCCACAGCGAGCGGACGTTCGAATTCACCTGGCCGCTGGATGGCCACGTCCTCGGCGTAGGTGGCCACCTGCACGACTTTGGCGTCGAGCTGCGGTTGGAAGACGTGGACCGGCATGCGGTGGTGGCGCGCCTGCGGGCTCGTCGGGATTCGTCGGGGCGACTGCTCCGCATGCCCCAGGCGCTCTTCGGCATCAGTGGCGAGGGAAAGCGGCTGGTGGCGGGACGGCGTTACCGGCTGGTGGCCGTCTACGACAACCCGGGGCCGGAGATCCCCGACGGCGCCATGGGAGAGATCGGGATGGCGTTCATGCCGGATGACCCCGCGGCATGGCCCGCACTGGTGGCCGGTGATGCCGCGATTGCCGGCGACCTGGCGCACCTGGAATCGCTGGGCGGATCGTGATTCCCGAGCTTGACGCGCGCTTGAGCGGCGACACACAGCGTGGACCATCCCGAACACGCGAGGTCGTCATGCTGGGGTTGCTTACTACGCTGCTGTCGTCCGCCATGCTCTCGCAGCCGCCCGCTGCGCGCCCGGTCTTCCGGGTGGCTGTTGACAGTGCCCGCCACGAGGTGATCCTGACCCACGTGGCGCCCGACCAGGCTACCGACCCGGCGATGGAGATGCATGCGACACATCACGCCGGCCACGAACACCACAGCGAAATGCTTGACCGGTTCGAATGGCCGGTGGACGGCTGGGTCCGCGGCGCCAGAATCGAGTGTCGTGCGGCGGATGGCACCCTGCTCCCGCAGAGCCTGGTTCACCACCTCACGTTGATCAACTTCGATCGGCCACAGCTCGTGCACGCGGGGGTGGAACGCGTCTGGGCTGCCGGCGCGGAATCCTCACCCGTGATGCTGCCCGCGGGCGTCGGAGTGCCGCTCGGCTCCGGCACGGACATGGGACTGGTCGTGGCGTACTCGGCCGCCAACGTCCCGCCTGGGACCACGGTCACGGTCCGGTTGCGCTGGACCCCGAAAAACACCATGCCCCGACCCGTCTCGCTGATCCCGATTGCGCTCGATGTGAGCGGCCATATCGGTGCGTCGCCGGCATACGACCTCGAACCGGGGCATAGCGAGCGCTCCATCGAGTTCACGCTGCCGCTGGGCGGTCGCATGCTCGCCGTGGGCGGACACCTGCACGATTACGCCACCGAGCTCCGGCTGGAGGAAGTCGCCACAGGCCGCGTGCTGGCGCGCCTGGTGCCGTCCCGGGATGCAGCGGGTCACGTGCAGGCGGTGCCGCAGAAAATCTTCGGCATCAGCGGCGCGGGCCGGCAGCTCAAGGCAGGTGTGCGCTATCGCCTGGTTTCGGTGTATGACAATCCAACGGGAGAGGTAATCCCTGACGGGGCGATGGGTGAGATGGGGATTGCCTTCGTGCCTGATGATCTTGGCGCATGGCCCAGCCTGAACCGCAACGACCCTGCACTCACAGCGGACCTGCGGCGGCTTGACGGGCTTATGCCCAGTTAGGGCGCGGCGACCACCCGTCGCACACCGATCCAGCGCTGATACCACCAGCGACCGTTGGGGTCGCTGGTGCCCAGCGTAGAGATCTGGACACCCTTCGAGGCGGAGTGGATGAAGCGACCGTCACCGATGTACAGGCCGACGTGGGTGATGCGGCGTCCTGACTCGGCAAATGTGAGGATGTCGCCAGGGCGCAGGTTGTCCTCCGAGCGCGGCACAGCGACCCCGCTTCGCGCCTGGTCGCGGCTCTGCCGCGGGAGGGAGATCCCGGCCTGGGCGTAGGCATATTGGATCAGCCCGGAACAGTCGAAGCCGTCATCGCCGCGGCCGGTGCCGCCATACTGGTAGGGCGTACCAATCTGACCTTCAGCAATCTGGACAACGTCCGCGAGCAGCGAGTCGGCATCGGCCCGCGTGACGGCGGCACCACGCCTGGAGGCCGAATGGTCGGCCGCCGTCATGAGCGTGGGAATGCTGGGGGGCTCGCTGTCGCCCGAGGCGACCGAGGTGGCCGGACTCGGCGCGATGCGACTCACGCGGGTGCTGGGCTCGTGACTGGAACCCCCGAACAGTGTCGCGAGTCGCAATCCAAACTCAACGCCCGATCGCGCACCGGGCTCGAAATCCCGCCAGCGTCCTTCGACGCCCAGCGAGAGGAATGAGGCGGGAAGCAACTCGTAGCCCAAGCCAGCTGACCAACTGTGCCATGTGTCCTCCGCCGTACCTGACCCGAAGCCACCACCCAGTCCGCCAACGGCGTAGAGCCCTGCTCGCCCACCGCGGAAGAGTGAAAGGTCGGTATTCAGCCCAAGTCGCTTCTCCGTCTGGGCCGGTCCACGCCACATCACCCCAGTGAAGTCTGCGCCGAATGGACCCAGCAGCCGCGTCGTCCAGCCGATCTGATCGGACGTGAGTCCGTCACCGTCGAAAAAACGGCCGGCCTGCAGCGAGATGCCTTGTGCCGACGCCGCCTGTGGCAGCAACAGTACGCCAAGCAGCGTGGAGAGGCAGATCCGCCGCATCAGTGCACCCGGACCGGCTGAGCGGTGTGGAGGTTGACGCGGTAGAGGTCGCCAGGAGCGCACGAACCTGAGAGATGCACCAGCACGGTGGAATCGGTTTCGGGCATGGGCGCCTCGCGGGTATAGAGGAGCGGCACCAGCCGCCGGCTTGAATCGGTCCGGATCTCGAGCCCACGCTCGAGGCACTGGTTGCCTGCCGAATCTGAGGCCGCGCGGCTCAGCGTGAACCAGAATTCGAAGGGGCCGCTCTGGCCCACCATCGAGTCAGCCACGAGAGGCGCAGCCGCGGTCGTGTCGGCAGTCGCAGGTTGTGACGAGGGCGGCTCGCCTCCGCAGGCGGTAAGGAGCGCCAGCAAGACGAGTGCCCTGCTCATTCCGGCGGCTGCGTGAGGTTGGCTTCGACCTTGTCCAGCAAGGCCGCGGCGGTATCAGGCACGCCTTCGGGGGTCACGGCCAGAGCTTCCTGCAGCTCGGGCGAGCGCCGCAGAAGCCGGAGCCAGCCCAGCAATCCGCCAAAGCCTGCTATCGCACCCAGCACCACGGACAGGAGGACGCCCCGGATGGGATTGGCCATCTGTGTGGCGATCACTTCACCGGCCACACAGCCGAAAAACGAAGCTGCCCACGCTATGACGGGCGTGAGCAGCCATCCAAATGCACGAAGGAAAAGGCGGAACCAGCGCACCGCTAGCCCGGCCGGCGTCCCAGCACCGTGAAGAGTTCGGCCAGTGCGAGACCTGGGATGAACGCCACACCGAAGGTGCCCAGGGTCCACCGCGCTTCAGGGAAGCGGATGAAGATTCCGATGATGGCGAGCACGATGGCGCAGATCACAGCGGGGACCATGACGCCCGCCACCGAGACCGACTTCCCACGCACGGCGCGGCTGGCCAGGGTCAGGGCGCCGAACCACGGCAGATAGGTGCCCAGCATCCACCAGACCGGATGGTACCACCAGTTGCTGAAGCCGCCGATTTCGGCCCAGCGGTTGGTGTAGATACCGGCAGGCTGCAGCAGCGCGACGTCCACCAGTAGGAAGACCACTGTTGCTCCCAGCCCGATACCGGCCGCGCCCGCGATGCCCTCGATGGTGCGTGCGCGAGTCCAGAGACCAGGCATCACCACGACCACCGAGAGCCCGACGAGGAGCACGATGGCGCCCAGAATGGTCTCGATCGGCGGAGCGGTAAATCGGGTGATGAACGACATCAGCACCACGATCAGCGCCTCGAACAGCCCGAGGACCACCGCCTTGCTCAGGACGTGCCGAAGCGCGGTAACGTCGAATTCGCCTCGAGACTCGACTGCCGTTCCCATGGACTCTCCGATCAGGTGTGGGGACTGGCCGGAAGATAAGACGCCAACCCCGACCGGGCCAAGGGTGCCAGGGGACATTTCAGGCCAGCCAGCAGGCCGCGATAACAACGTCGGTAATGGCCCAGGCACCCAGGGCCAGGTACATGCCGCGCTGGTGCTCG
>CBINCZ010000222.1:0-4942 GCA_966249295.1 uncultured Gemmatimonadales bacterium | reverse complement strand
AACGGGGTTCGTCGAAGAGGGATCGGTGAGCCCCACCCGGTGAGCCGGCTCAACGACCTACCTGTGCACCCGGATGCCCCACGGCGAACCGCGGCGCAGCTGCTCCTGCTGGGCATGATTCCGCTCCTCCTATCGGCGTGCACACAAGAGAGCCCAGCACTACCGCCAGTTACGACAACCACGGTCGTAGAACGAGCAGAGTTTCCCCTTCGGATCGTCCGCAAGTACGTTGGTCCAACTCAGCCTCGCGACAGAAACGCCGACCTCACCGTTCAGAACGCTGGGGAGGTCCTGGGGAGGACCGGGAACTCGCCCGTCTCATGCACGCTCACCGAGTCGAGCCTCGAAGCGATCAGCACGGCCGCCGTTCGGATTGACCAAGAGCCAGCGCCAACCGCGTCGGAGAGCCAGCCCACCGCAGACCCGCCCGTTGTGACGTGGCTCGGTTCGCCCGCAACTGGACTGGTTGACGTCTCAGACCCCAGGTTGAGTGACGCGCGCCCAGTCATCGAACAAATCCTGCAGGACGTCAGTGCCCCCGTAAGCAAGCGCCTTGCTTGCAGGTGACCGCGACTGACCTACCGCCCTGCCAGCAGCTCACATATGGGGCCAATTCTTCCTGCCCCACGGGTCCATCCATAGTTGACACAGTCAACAAGTCATATGGCGAGCGTCCCAAGGAGTGGTGGGGTTTGGGGTAGCGGAGTGGCTCCGGGTGTAGGGGGGCCATCGGCGTGATTCTCGGTGTGTACCGCCAAGTACTCATCGAAGGAGATCTCGCCGATGGCCCTGTCCCAGTCTGCCCTGTCCGAGCTGTTGGAGGCGTTCCGCGCTGGCGATGGCGTGGATTTGATCCGTGAGTCGGTCCGTACCGTGTTGCAGGAGTTGATCGAGGCCGAGGCGGCCGAGGTGATCGGCGCGGGCCGGTACGAGCGGACCGAGGCGCGCACGGCCGAACGCAACGGGCACCGGCCGCGGTTGTTGACGACCAAGGCCGGCGATGTCCAGCTGGGCATCCCCAAGCTGCGCTCGGGGTCGTTCTTCCCGAGCATCCTGGAGCCACGCCGGCGGATCGACCAGGCGTTGTACGCGGTGGTGATGGAGGCCTACGTGAAGGGCGTCTCGACCCGCGGCGTGGACGACCTGGTCGCCGCGATGGGCGCCTCCGGGGTGTCCAAGTCGGAAGTGTCGCGGATCTGCGCGGGCCTCGATGAGGTGGTCGGCGCGTTCCGCACCCGCCGGCTGGACCACGCCGAGTTCCCTTACGTCTTCCTCGACGCCACGTACCTGCACGTGCGCACCCAGGCCTCCCAGGTCGTCTCCAAGGCCGTCGTCGTGGCCACCGGCGTGACCGAGCAGGGGCGCCGGGAGATCCTCGGCCTCGATGTCGGGGACAGCGAGGACGAGGTGTTCTGGCGCGCCTTCCTGACCACCTTGAAGAAGCGCGGCCTGGCCGGGGTCCGGCTGGTCATCTCCGACCAGCACGCGGGCCTGGTCGCCGCCCTCGGCCGGTCCCTGCAAGGCGTGGCGCACCAACGCTGCCGGGTGCACTTCATCCGCAACCTGCTCGCCCATGTCCCCAAGGGGCAGGTCGAGATGGTCGCCGCGCTGTTCCGCACCATCTTCGCCCAGCCCGACCGGGAATCGATGTCAGCGACCTGGGAGGCGGTGCGCGACCAGCTCGCCGCACGGTTCCCCAAAACCGGGCCGCTGATGGACGACGCCAAGGCAGAAGTATTGGCGTTCAACGCCTTCCCGCGGGCGCACTGGCGCAAGATCTGGTCCACCAACCCTCTCGAACGCCTGAACAAGGAGATCAAACGCCGCGCCCGGGTCGTGGGCATCTTCCCCAACGACGCCGCCGTGATCCGCCTCGTCGGAGCCGTCTTGGCCGACACCCACGACGAATGGGTCACCGACGAACGCCGCTACCTCTCTGAAGGGTCCCTAGCGTTGCTGTACCCCGAGCGCGATACTCAACCCACGGCCGCCATCACCAGCGGCCCGTAAGGCACCGAGGATCGGCCTCGAAAGCCCACCACCCCGCGGGACGCTGTCCCATCGCCGCCCTTGGGCGTGCATGGGCTCTGACCTGCGTAAACAGTGCTGATCGGCATCGAGTCCGTCGTGGACAGTTGCGGTCAATTCTGGTGCTCGTGAGGGCAGATTGAGGGCGGAGCCTCCATCCCCCTCGTCCATAAGACTCGCCCTGCTCCAGTCGTTGCCCATCAATCGCGCTGGTCGCCAGGCCGCCAGGTTGCGGCCCTGCGCCATATGGATCGTGCTGCGGGCAGGGCGCACAACACCCCGACACCTGCACCAATGCCTAACCCTGATAAGGCGTAGGTCAGTGAGGGTGCGAACCGAATGTCACCCGAACGGCTTATTCCTAGGGCAAGAAGATAATACGCGCTGGCCCCGAGTATGGAAGCAGCCGTGATTGGGAGGGACACACGACAAAGGGCCTGCCCCCAGACCCATTGTCGTCTATCGGACAGCGCTGCAAGAGGAACAACCCGTCGAGCCCCCGAGCGGAAATCTGCAACCAAGGCGAGGGTTGCGGCCACACAGATCGATAGAACCCCAAGAAGGGCCCAGAGGCTCGCCCAAGCGGCTCGGATGTGAGTTAGTAGCCCTTGGATGAGCCACCCCTGGCCCAGTTCCTCGAGCTGTATGCCACCCGCCATAAGGTCAAGGCCCAAGCGTTGGAGCGAATCCAGCGGCAGTGCCCGATCTCGCGTCGAAACCAAGAACATTTGAGCGGTGTCGCTGGGTGGGTCAGCCATATCCGACGTCGACAGTGGGTGTATGAGGACCTCGCCACGTAGGGCGGTTACCCTGGCGATCCGTACTAGGGGCGTGTTTGACAGATCGGCGAGGTCCGCTGGCTCAAGCGAGCACTGCACATGCATCACCTGGAGCTGGCGGCAGGTGGCCGCAATGACCGGGCGCCCGAGTCGACCATTCACGGGAGGTTCCCGCCAGAGCCAAAGTACGGCCACATCGTGGGGGAGTTGCGCGACGAGTCGGTCAAAGGCGGCACCCCTAGGCGAATTGTTCGCCTGCAGAACGGAGGACCCGATTTGCTGGCGAAGCAACACCGCGCGGTCGTAGTCCGCGTTGTACACGTTGGTCCAGAGCTGCACCTGCCCTAGGAGCAGAATGGCGCAGCAGACAGCCAAACCCAGCCTGGACGTGCGTGATGGGGACCATGCCAGCTGTCTCGCGCCAAGAAAGACTCCGACGAGCCCCTTGGCCCACGCCGCCTTAGCGAGGCCGCTGCCCAGGCCGGTCACGATCAAAGTCATGACCGACGGCAGCGTCGTTGCCACAACTGCGACGCAGGCGAAGTAAGTGGCCGTCCGCAGAGCCGGGAGGCTCGTGTTGGCGGGGAGGGCGATCGCACCTGCGGCCGCGGCCGCACAAAGGGCCGCGCGTGAGGTCGGCAGCCGGCCCACGAATTGCGACCCGAGACGACGTGTTCGTCTGGTGGGGCGCGTTGATCGGAAAAGAGTTACGCAGATGGCAACCGTGCTGGCGAGGATTACGGCTGCGACGATGCGGGGCCACGCGGTGACGATAGTCCCTTGGGGAAGTTCGAAATCAAGGCGCTCGATGCGGATGCCTTTAGTGCACGCCCCGGCGATCAGCAAACCACCGACGAGACCTCCAGATATGACCGCCCGCCAAGCCTCAGCCACCTCGATGGCTGCCCGATCACGCCAGCGCGCACCAAGGAGGGTGAGAAGCTGCCCCCGACGCACGCGTCGCTCGGCGTCAAGATTCGACCCTATGGCCACGGCGACCAGTGCAGGGAAAACGGCACAGAAGGCGAACATAAGAATGACGTCTTGCCGGGAGGCAGCGTTCAGGACGCCAAGACCCCACCACCCGTCAATTGGGCCGCCACGCCACGCGACCGCCTCCTTCATTGCCCCCTTGTCGAGCACCCCCACCAGGGGGCGAACGTAGACACGGCGCTCCGTGGGGGTCTCCAGACCTGTGGGTTCAATTACTCCCGCCACTCTTCCAAAGACCTCATTTCCAGAAGGTAGATCTCTCGCCACGGAAGGTGACACCCACGCTTCACCGGGCATGGGCCACTTGCTGAATCCGGGCGGCGGTGGAGCCTCCGCTGTTAGCGGCCAGATCACAATTAACGTCACGCCGCGGTCTTTCAGTACGGTCGTGCGCGGAAATGAGACTAGTAGTGATGCTCCTTGCGACGACTGAGCCAATACGGGTTGAAGTTCAGCGGCCCGACGATCTCGCTCCTGCGCGAGAAGCAGTGTCACCGAAAGACAAGAAAGGGCAACCGACAGCACCATGGCGGCTTGGAACAACGCGATCGAGCGGATCCATGCGCTGGCCGAGCGCGCGCGCAACGCGGGTCCCAGACATCGCGCGACCCCTGTTGCCGACCTCACGATGTCTGCTCGACGAGACATCCGCCCTCAATAGTCACCAAGCGGTCGGCGCGCCGCGCAACGGTCTCGTCGTGTGTCACTATCACGACCGCCACGCCGTGCTGTGCCGGCATGCTAAGGATGAGATCGGCCACAGCGTCCCGATTGAGCGGGTCGAGGGAGCCCGTGGGCTCGTCGGCCAACAACAGCCTCGGGCCGTTGACCAGGGCCCGTGCCACAGCCGTGCGCTGACGCTCCCCCCCTGAAAATTCAAGAACCGACCGAGCCGCCGTGGCCAAACCCAGGCTCCGAAGGAGTTGTTCAGCTCGGCTCCTCGCTTCCCCCATTGGTTGTCCGGCTAGGAGTGCAGGAACGGCTACGTTCTCGGCCGGGGACAACTCGTCCACCAATTCCCCCGACTGAAAGACCACCCCCACAGACTCTCGTCGCATCTGCGCAAGCTGCGCCCGCGAGGCCTTCCCGACGTCAAGCCCATCAACGATAATCCGCCCCTGGTCCATGGGTTGGAAGCCAAG
>CBINCZ010000221.1:0-4951 GCA_966249295.1 uncultured Gemmatimonadales bacterium | reverse complement strand
CCCCTGCGCCATCGTCGTGGCCGGCATGATGATGACGAACTCCTCGCCACCATAGCGGGCGAGCACGTCACTGCGGCGCAGCTCGTCGCTCATCCGCCGCGTGAGGGTACGGAGTGCCGAGTCGCCGGCGGCGTGCCCGAGGTCGTCGTTGAACTTCTTGAAGTGATCCACGTCCAGCATCACGAGGGCCAGCGACTCCGACTGGCGGCGCGCCCGGCTCAGCTCGGCGTTGAGCCGCTCATCGAAGGAGCCCCGGTTGAGGACGCCGGTGAGGCGGTCGATGGTCGAGAGCCGACGCAGGGCGCGGCCCCGGTCCACCACCGCGACTGAGAGCATCGTGGCGACGAAGAGGACCATCAGGCGGCCGATCTCCGAGGCCCAGCTGAAGGTGCCGTAGACATATGGCGCGTAGCCCGGCGCGTTCAGCGACCAGTGGCTGTCGGCGTACCACACGATCCCGAAGTACTGCGTGATGGCGAGCACGCCGGCCAGCCAGCAGAGGCGCACGTCGTAGCGTAGGCAGGTGGCACCGATCGCGATGAAATAGACCTCGAACACCACCCGGCTGTTCACGGCGGTGTGGGGGAGATCGGCGATGAGATAGATCAGGAGCGCGGAGCTGACCAGCGACACATCGAACACGGTGCTGATCAGGCCGATCCACGACGCCAGCATCTGCTTGCGCACAGCGATGAGGATCAGGAGGGCCAGCGTGGTCGCGGCCAGCGCAACCGACACGCCGACCGCGTGCTCCAGTTCATGGGGATGATTGACGTAGTTGCTGACCGGAATGGCCAGCAGGATCAGCACCAGCGCCATCCGGAGCTGGGCGATCAGCAGCTCGCCCGCGGCACCCGCATGGGAAAAGAGCGGATCCCCGCCGGCAAACCAGCGGCGCCAGGCCTCACGGGTGCGCCCCTGCAGGGACAACGGAAGGTTCGGCGTAGTTCCTCGCGTGGCAGTCGGTTCGATACGACAGAACACCCTCTGCCCAGCAATCACCGGGCCACCGAGCCACCGTACAGTTTTTGGACAGTCAGCGAGGCGTCACATCAGCCGATATCGGGGTCCGCTCCCCGCTTCGCGGGGGGTCCAGCGGGGTCCAACTATGTCCGTCGCCTTGCAGTCTATGCAGTTGGGTGCGTTGACCCGGAGCTCATCGCCGACCCGCTCGTACACCCCTGCCGGGCAGACGTGACTGTAAAAATCCGCGACGTCTCCAGGGATATCCTGGCCCACGATCAGGTGGCTGGGAATGGTGTCGCGCGTGGAGTTACCCGACTTGAAGTTGGCGTCCAGCTTGGAGAAGGTGAGCACCCCATCCGGGATGAGCGGCGGCTCGGCAACGACGGCCCTGGGCGCCTCGGCGTCGGCCGGCATGCGGATTCTGGCAGCCGGGAAACGGCCCCCGGTGAGGGTCATGAGGCCAGCCTTTGCACCACCCAGCCAGAACCCGTCCTTGAAGGCCAGGCGCATGTTCCGGGTGCGGAACAGGTCCGACATTATGTAGCTCTCATCCACCATCGTATCGTAGGCCGCGAGCGACGCCGCCGAGGTGTCACCGCCCTGCAACGCGGCAAAGGCCGCGCGGGCGGCGAAGATGCCGGACTGCATGGCGTAGTGGATTCCCTTCAGCGAGGGCACGTCCACGAAGCCGGCGGCATCTCCTGCCAGCAGTATCCCATCGCCTGAACGACGCTCGGGCAGCGCGTAGTAGCCGCCTTCGGGAATGGTCTTCGCTCCCCACTCGAGCAGGTCGCCGCCGGTAAGCAGTGGCTTCACCAGCGGATGCAGCTTGAGCCGCTGCAGCAGCTGGTGCACGTCGAGTGAAGCGTCGTGATAGTCGAGTCCCACCACCAGCCCCACCGCCACGTGCTCCGGACCCATCGGATAGATGAAGGAGCCACCGAAGGCGTCGGACGGCAGCGGCCATCCCATGGTATGGATCACGCGATCAAGCGGCTGCGCCACGCGCCAGATTTCCTTGACCCCGAGCGCATAGATCTGGGGATTGGGTGACCGCACCGTCTGCCACTGGCGCCATGCCTGCGCCAGCATGCTGCGAGTGCCGTCGGCAACGATAGTGACCCGTCCCGTGAGATCGGTCGGGGGCGTGTAGTCACTGCCCGGCTCACCGGTGCGCGCGAGCCCCGCCGGCGTGGTCCGCACCCCGCGGACGGCAGTGCCGTCCACCAGCAGGCTGTCCACCGGAAACCCTGCGAAGACGTTTACCCCAGCCGATTCAGCGCGCTCGCCCAGCCAGCGCACCACCTCAGAAATGGAGGCGGTGAAATAGCCGTGGTTCCGCATGGTGGGAGGCGTGGGACTCCGGACCGACCGTTCGCCGGTGAGGTAGTAGACCGCTTCCCCCGGCACCTTCTGGCGGAACGGGAGCTCGCTGTCGTCGAGGTCTGGAAAGAGCTCCCGGAAGGCGCGGGGGTTGATGACCGCACCTGAGAGACTGTGCTCACCCAGGGCGCCCGCCTTGTCCAGCACCGCGATCGACAGCTCGCCCGGATCCTTTCCTTCCTGTGCAGCCGCGGCGGCCAGCCGGCTCAGCTCGATCGCGGCCGAGAGCCCGGCCGGCCCCGCACCCACGATCAGGACATCCATTTCGACGGCCTCCTCGGACGGGGCATCCGTCAGGATCAGCCGGTCCATCGGCAGAGGGGGCTGGTGGGCGATCGGCAGGATGTCGGTCACGGCAGGTGCCTTTCGTCGGAAGTCTGGAGGGAATATAGGGGTTAGGGGCTAGGGACTAGGGGTTAGGGCTGAGAGACGAGCGCCCGATCGCGGGCCCTGGCCCCTGGCCCCTAGCCCCTGGTCCCTAGTCCCTAGTCCCTAGTCCCTGGTCTGTCACACCCCCACCCTACCGTTCGTCCCAACCCCTTCCACGGAAGCTCGACCCATGCGCCTCAGGTCAGCCCTGCCCCTCGTGGCAGCCCTGCTGCTCGCCAGCTGCGGCGAGCAGGTACTGCACATCGAATCTGACACCGCCTGGAGCGGCACAGTCGGCGGCTCGGTCGTGAGCGGCCGAGGCTCATGGGAGGGGCGGCTACCGGCCCGGACTCCTGGCCGGGGCCAGGTCTGCTGGCGGATCCAGAAGGACACCGATGCTGGCACGCTCCGGGCCTGGGTGGAACAGGGCACCTTCTTCGGCCTGGGCAACGTCGTCGAATCGGAAATGACCACTACCGCGCCGCATGGCGTCGTCTCGGGGTGCGTAGAATGATCGCGAAGCTGCTGCGTCACGGCGTAATGGCCGTCGCCGCGCTCGGCGTGCTCGCCGGGTGCAATGAATCGGTAGCGCCACTCGATCTCGCCGGCCCCGGAACCAGCTTTGCCATCGCCGGCGGCGATGGCCAGGTCGGCGCCGTGGGCGACTCGCTCCCACAGCTCCTCAGCGTGATCGTCAGGGACGATTCAGGACGCGTGGTGCCGGGCTATGCCGTCTCCTGGAGCGCCACTGCCGGCACACTCAGCGCGACCGCCGACACGACCGGCAACGACGGGCTCGCCGGTGTGGCGCTCACCCTCCCCGCCACACCGGACACGGTGGAAGTCACTGCCAGCATCGAGGGTTTTCCGCCCGTAGTGTTCCACGCCGTCTCCACCGCCGCCATGGCCCTCGCTGACGGTGACGGGCAGGTCGGGGCAGTGGGCACGGCACTCCCCGTCGCCCTTACCGTGGCAATGGCCGATTTCGCCGGCAATCCGGTGCCGGGCTACGCGGTCAACTGGCAAACGAGTGCCGGTACCATCACGCCGGCCGCTCCTGCTACGGATGCAGAGGGAATGGCCCGGGCGACGCTCACGCTGCCCGCGCTTCCAAAAGTCGTCAGCGTGACGGCCTCGGCTGAGGGAATGCCGTCCATTCAGTTCAGCGCTGCTGCCACGCCGACCGGCGCTCCACTGGTCTTCCGGTACGTGGAGGTCGGTAGTTACCACGCCTGCGGGATCACTACTGAAGAGCAATCCATCTGCTGGGGATTCAACGAAGATGGCGAGGTGGGGACGGGGGATTTGACCACGATCGAGCCGCTGACCCGCGTCTCAACGGACCTGACCGTTCGCATGACGAGCAGCGGGCGTTACCACACGTGTGAGGTGACGCTGTCCGGCGATGTGCACTGCGGCGGCAGCAACACGGCAGGGCAGGTAGATGGCAATCCTTCGCCTCCGGTCACCCCTTTCGTGCGGGTGCAGCCCTCCCCGGCGACCGCATTCCGTGTAGTGCAGGCGGGGTTACTGCATTCCTGCGCGCTCTCGTTGTCCCAGCAACTGTGGTGCTGGGGCTCGAATGGCGAGGGACAGGTCGGAGTCGAACCCACCATTCTGCCGGGAACAGCACTCCCACCCAGCTTTGTCGACGACAGTATCGCGGCGGTTACAACGACCGGCTTGCACACGTGCGCGCTTACCACGAGCGGCGTTGCCCGGTGTTGGGGCTGGGGCACTTCTGGCGAGCTGGGCAACAACGCCGACACGGCATCTGGCGTTCCGGTCACGGTCTCCGGCGGCCATACCTTCCGCACCGAGCCTGCCACGGTGCCGACTCCACCGGATCCCGACTTCTACATCCCCGGCCAGTCATTCATCTCGGCAGGCTTCGCGCATACCTGCGGAATTGTCACCAGTAATGCCGCGATGTGCTGGGGCGAGAACGAAGATGGCCAGCTGGGAACTGGCAACCGGGTCAACACGAACGCGCCGGTGACCGTCTCGGGTGGCCACCAGTTCCGGGCCATCAGCGCCGGTTATCGTCACACCTGCGCCATCACCATCACCGGGTCGGCCTACTGCTGGGGTGACAACGCCCTGGGCGAGCTCGGCGACGGCACAAGAACCGATCGCCTGGTTCCCACGGCGGTGGCGGGCGGACTCACCTTCATGTCCATCAGCGCGGGCGACACCTTCAGCTGTGGCGTCACCACGGAAGGCGTTGCCTATT
>CBINCZ010000220.1:0-4976 GCA_966249295.1 uncultured Gemmatimonadales bacterium | reverse complement strand
TCCTGTATACAATCTCCCCTACGAGCTCCGCCGGCGCCCGCGTCGCATCCATCACGAGTGCGTCAGCCGGTTCCTCGAGATCAGCAAACTGTGACGGCGCCAGGTCGGCCTTGGCGTAATGCCCGGCGCGGTGCTCCAGCCGGTCCGCAGCCACCTTGGGCGGAACCTTGAGATAGACGAACTGCAGTGGCGTGTCTCCGGCCGCTGCGCGCAGCTGGCGCCGGTACTTCTCCTTGAGCGCGGAGCAGGCCAGCACCAGCGACTCGCCGGCAGCTGCCGCCTCTGCGATTACTTCACTCAATCGCTGGAGCCAAGGTGCGCGATCGGCGTCCGTCAGCCCCTCACCCCGGGTCATCTTGGCCCGGTTGGCCTCGGAGTGAAAGTCATCGGCCTCGACGAACGGCCAGCCAAGTTGACGGGCCAGCAGCGTGCCGATGGTGGTCTTGCCGGCGCCGGAGACGCCCATGAGGATTACGATCATCGGTCGTGGGTCACGGGTCGCGGGTCACGGATCTTCAGGCTGCTCCTCCCACTCGCAGCGCACAGCGCACAGCGCACAGCGCTCACGGCTCATATCCACTCGCCGCCAGCAGCGCCCGCACATTGCCGTGGCCTCCGGTGATGATATCGGCGATGGCGGTCTGCTTGTCACTGCGCTTCTCGTAATACGCCTGCGCGATGCGATAGCCAATGAAGTAGCCCAGGTCCGCCGGCCGGCCGTCGGAGGGGCGGCCGTACATCCAAGGGTAGTAGGAGCGATCATCAAAATGAGGCTTGAACTCCTGCCAGAGCTCGTGCTCGTGCGCCCTGCCGTACTCATGCGCCGAATTGTTGATCTGGCTCCCCGAGATCATTTCACCGATGAAATCGGCGCTTCCCTCCAGGAAGGCATGCTCCAGCAGCGTCTGGTTGGGGTAGTGCTGCTGGAAGTGGATCAGCTCGTGCGACACAATGGCTGGAAGCTTGCTCGCGTCACGGTACATCTCCGATCCGATCAGCAGCCCATGGCGGGAGGCCGTACCGCCCGAGTTGAACCGGCCGACCACGAAGTACACATCGGGGAAGACCGCGTCGGGATACAGTGCCTTGAGCTTGTGAAATGCCGCCCGCATGGCGGGAACGGCAGCCGAGATGTCCAGGTTGGCCGCCCGGGAAGAATCGTATCGTGCGCGCGAGTGCCGCACGGCGAGGGCCAGGTCCTCGGCACTCAGGATCCGTCCCATCAGGAAGTCACGCACACCGACGGTCCCTCGCTCGAGATAGTCCCGCTGCAGCACAGCGGCGAGACGCTCGGGCGGCGCCGCATCAACCGCCTTCCAGAAGAGCGCGACATCACTGGTAATGAACCGGGCCGAATCCGGGTCGGCGTGCGCCGGCGACGGGATGGTGTCGGGCATCTCCTCAGCGAGGCGGCGTGAATCTTCAAATCGGCGCGCCGGCATCACCATTGCGGCAGCGTCGCTGCTGCCGGCGACCGCCAAGGTGAACACCACGCTGGTGTCGGTGGCAAGCGTGCCCTGCAGGCGCTGTCGGTCCGGTGAGACGGCAGCACGCAGCACACCGCCGCCGGCGGACGGCGGGACATACATCGTTACGGAACCAGCCGAGCGCGTAACCGAGTCGAAGGCAATACGGTCGTCACCATCCGCAGGCACCCTGATCCATCCGTTCCAGCCCTTGAGCGAGCTGTCGAGCGCCACTTCGATCCGCATCGGCGCAGATCCGGACGAATTAAGGATGCCTTCCCAGCGCTGGGCCGAGGATGTGCCGACTCGTTCGGCGGTGACGTAGTACTCCGGGTCCAGCGTCAGCGTGTCGCCGGCCGCAACGGGAGCGGGTGTGGACAGCCATTCGTCCGTCGGATGCAGCCGCTGCACGCGGCCGCGTGGGAGCAGGATGTCAATCGGCATGTCGAATCCCGGCACCACGTTGCTCCAGCGATACCGGAGCGTGCCGTCCACCACCTGATATTCCAGCACCGGGATCCTGGTCGTCTCCTGGTATTGCACGAAGATCTTCGTGAGGTCCACGCCGGTCATCTGGCTCATGTAATCACGGACCTGCTTGGCGGTCACAGTCTGGTGCCGGAACGTCTTGTTGAGCCCGCGCAGTGTGGCCAGCCACTTCGCGTCGTCCTGCACCACGGCGCGCATGGTCATCAGCATGTTGGCGCCCTTGGGATACCGGTCCTGCGAGCTGGGCACGTCATTCACGCCGTAGGTGCCGATGATCGGCATGTCGTTCCGGATCATGCTGGAGCGGAGGCCCACCAGGTACCTGTCCCCAGCTTCCTTCCCCTTGGTGCACTCCAGGTAGAGCGCCTCGGCGTACATCCCGAAGCTCTCATGGATCCACATGTCGGCGTGGTCCCTGGCGCTGATATTGTTGCCGAACCATTCGTGGGCGCTCTCGTGCACCACGATATAGTCCCAGCTCATCCCTTCACCGGTCTTGGAGAGATCGCGACCGAGGTAGCCGGCGAGGTAGCGGTTACCGTAGGCGATCCCGCTCTGGTGCTCCATGCCGAGGTAGGGGACCTCGATCAGCTTGTAGCCGTCGTTGTACCAGGGATAGGGGCCAAACCAGTGCTCGAAGCACTGGAGCATGGTCTTGACCTGCGGAATGAGCGCCCGCGCGTTGGCCTCGTGGTCGGTGAGCGCCCAGAACTCGATGCTGAGCTTGCCGTCCAGCCCCTGGTATTCATCCCGCACTGGCACGTATCGCGGGCTGGCATTGATGGCCACGTTGTAGCTGTTGATCGGGTTGGAGACGAACCATTCGTACGTGGTGGTGCCGTCGCCATTCGGGGTGGTGGACCGGAGCCGCCCGTTGGAGATGTCCTTGAGCGGATCCGGCAGCGTGATCGCAATGCGCTGGCTGTCGGGCTCGTCGGCCGGGAGATCCTTGAGGGGCCACCAGGTGCTGGCGCCGGGGCCTTCGTTGGACGTGGCGATCCAGGGCGCGCCGGTGCTATCGGTCGCCCAGTGGAAAGGTCCTCGGCGACGGCGCTGTCCGGTACTGTCGCGACCGGCGAAGCTCCCATGGTAGTACACCGTCGCCGTGCGCATCGAGCCCGCCACTTGCGGCGTGGCCAGGGTGATGAAGAAGGCGTTCCCGTCGCGCCGGAACTCGAGACGCTTCCCATCCTGGATCACGCTGTCCATCACCATCGGCACCTGCAGGTCGACCTGCATCTCGCTTGCGGGCTGGAGCACGCGGTAGGTGATGCCGTTCCAGCCGACGATGCTGCTGTCAGCCGGGTTCACCTGCACGTGCAGGTCGTAGAACGCGGCGTCCCACCAGGCGCGTCCTGGACCATTCGAACCGCGCAGAGTGTCAGCGTGAGTGAAGACGCGTTGTTGGGCCAGTGCCGTGGTTGGCAGAGCGAGAGCCAGCATGAGGAGGAGTGAGGTTCGCACGGGTGGCAGCCGGATGAGGGTTGGAGGTGAGGGAAATGTAGCTGGGAGCTCGGAGTCGAGCGTCGAGCGTCGAGCGTCGAGCGTCGAGCGATACTTGCCTGATCGTCATTCCCGCGAAGGCGGGAATCCATGAGGGGCAGAATGTGGCACTTCACCTCGGCTGACGCGCCCGTCGTTATGAATTGGTTCGGGGCAGCCCTCATGGACTCCCGCTTTCGCGGGAGTGCCTGAAGGAGGATGCTCACAGCTCATGGCTCTCAGCTCTCAGCTCTCAGCTTTCAGCTTGCAGCTTCCAGCTTCCAGCCTTCAGCTTGTAGCTTCCTTACATGTACCGCCTCACATTCGCGCTGGTCCTGGCGCTGACGGCTGTCCAGACGGCGGCCGCGCAGGACACCCTGCCGTACCGCAACCCACACCTCTCGGCCCAAGCCCGCGCGTATGACCTGCTCGGCCGCATGACGCTGGAGGAAAAGTTCTGGCAGCTCTACATGACGCCCGGTGACCTCTCGGACACGACCACCGACCACTCGCACGGCGTCTTCGGCTTGCAGGTGCCCGCCGACTCGTCCGCCTCGGCGGATGCCTCGCGCATCAATCGCATCCAGCGCTACTTCGTCACCCAGACTCGGCTGGGCATCCCCATCATTCCGTTCGAGGAAGGGGTGCATGGGCTGGTGCGACCGGGTGCCACGGTCTTTCCGGCGGCGATCGGGCTGGCGGCGAGCTGGGACACGGGTCTCGTGTCTCGGGTCGCGGAGGTGATCGCGAAGGAGACGCGCTCCCGCGGTATCAGGCAGGTGCTGTCACCGGTCGTGAACCTGGCGGATGACGTGCGCTGGGGCCGAGTGGAAGAGACCTATGGAGAGGATCCGTGGCTGGCCTCGGCCATGACGCGGGCATACGTCGGCGCCTTCGAGCGGGCTGGCGTCGTTGCAACACCCAAGCACTTCGTTGCCAACGTCGGCGCTGGCGGACGCGACAGCTATCCGATCGATGTGAGCCGGCGCCGGCTCGAGGAGTACTTCTTTTCGCCCTTCCGCGCCGCCATCACCGAGGGCGCACAGTCAATCATGACGGCCTACAACTCCGTCAACGGCGTGCCCGCCACCCAGAATCGCTTCCTGCTCACGGACATCCTGCGCCATCAGTGGAAGTTCAAAGGCTTCGTGATCTCCGACGCCGCGGCCACCGGCGGCGCCGTGGTGCTGCACCATACGGAGCCCGGCACGCCGGCTGCCGCCGCAGATGCATGGAAGGCCGGGCTCGATGTGGTGGTCCAGTCCACCTGGCCGCAGTACCGGCCCTACTGGGAGGCGGTGCGACGCGGGCTGCTGCCGATCAGCGTGATCGACTCGGCCGTCATCCATGTCCTCGAGGCCAAGTTCCGGCTCGGTCTCTTCGACTCGCCTTATGTGGACGCTGACAGCGCCTCGGCTGCAAATGGGAGCGATGTGCATCTGGCGCTCGCGCGCCAGGCTGCCAATGAGTCACTCGTCCTGCTCACGAACAGCGGCCTGCTGCCGCTGAGCGACAGCACCAGGTCGGTGGCTGTCATCG
>CBINCZ010000219.1:0-4986 GCA_966249295.1 uncultured Gemmatimonadales bacterium | reverse complement strand
AACCCCTAACCCCTAGCCCCTAGCCCCTTCTCCGCCTACACTCCTGCCTCATGGCGTTCTTCGACACGGACAAGCAGCGGGCTGCGGGCCTGATCGCGATCCTGGGCGTGGCGCTTGCCATTGCCCTCTGGCCGTTCGCGGTGGGGCTGATTGGCGCGCCGGTGCTCTACGTGACCTTTGCCCCGCTGTACCGGGTGCTGACCCGGCGGCTGCCGCATGCGCTGGCCACCTGGCTCATCATCATCATGGCACTGCTGGTCATCGCCGGACCGATCGCGTCCATCGTCTCGCTGGTGGCCACGCAGGGGCCGGAGATGCTCCGCAGCGTAGTAAACAGCCCGCTGCTGGACCGCCTGACCAGTATCCGCATCGGCTCCTATGATGTGGGCGAACAACTCAGCCAGCAATTCCGCACCATCGGTTCCCAGCTCCTGAGCCGGGCCGGACCGGCGGCCCTCGCCATCCTGGGTTCTGCCACCCGGCTCACGCTGCAGCTTACGATTGCCTTCTTCGGTTTCTATTACCTCCTGCGCTCGCCCGAGCGCTCCTGGGCACGCATCCGGCCGTTCGTGCCGTTCAGCGCCGAGAACGCCGATTCGCTTCGCAAGCGGTTCAAGGATGTCACGATCTCCACGCTGATCGGCACGTTCCTGACGGCGGCGGTGCAGGGCGCGCTGCTCGGTGTGGCCTTCCGCATCGCGGGTCTGGCCAATCCGCTGTTCTGGGGCGTAATGACCACGCTATTTGCCATCCTGCCGGTGGTGGGGAGCGGCCTCATCTGGATTCCGGCCGTCGTCGTGTTGTTCCTGCAGGACCGGCTGGGTTGGGCCATCTTCCTGACCCTCTGGGGATTGTTTGTCGTCGGCGGCGTCGACAATCTCATCCGGCCCTGGGTCTACCGGCGCTACGCGCGAATCCATCCGTTCATTACGGTGATTGGTGCGTTCGCGGGCATTGCCTACTTCGGGCTGCTGGGACTGCTCATAGGACCGCTGGCAATCTCGTATTTCTTCGAGCTGATCCGGATGTACCAGGAAGAGTACCTGGCCCATGTCCTGCCACCGGTGCCCGAGCCGCTGCCGCCGGTCCGGCGACGATTTTCGATTCCGGGGTTCCGAAGGGCGGATGATCCCAAGCCTGATGAGTCATAAGTCGTAGGTCGTAAGTCGTATGACCTACGACTTACGACTTACGACCCTCCAATACGCATACACCGGCACTCCCAGCAGCAGGATCCCGCCGCCCCTCAGTGCATTAGCCGGGTTTGACGCCACTGATCCCACTACGACGTAGCCGGCCGCCAGGATAAACAGCAGTGGCAGCACCGGGAAGCCGGGCATCCGGTAGCCGGCGTCGCCCGACGGCATGCCGGCGCGCTCGCGCCCGCGGTAGACGAACAGCGCGGCTGCCGCGAGACCGAAGAAGATCCAGTCCGCGAATACCACGTAATCGAGCAGCTGGCCGTAGCGGTTGGTCTGCACCAGCAGCAGGGCCCACAGTGCCTGGATCACGATCGCCCCCGCAGGGGTGCGATACCTCGGATGCAGGCGGGCAAAGCGGGCGAAGAAGAGTCCGTCGGCCGCCACGGCCTGGTACACCCGCGGGCTGACCAGGATTACCAGGTTGAGGAAGCCGAAAGTGGAAAGCACGATGCCGACGGCCACGATGGTGCCGCCCACCGGTCCCACCAGTGCGAGCATCGCATCCGATGCCGGTGCCTCGGAGGCTGCGAGTCCTGCCGCGCCGAGCCCGTGCAGGTAGGTGACATTGGCCAGGATGTACACCAGCACGACGCCCGCCACGCCGATGATCAGCGCCCTCGGCAGGTTCCGCTCCGGCGCAATCATCTCTTCCGCCACAAAGTTGGTCTGCTGCCAGCCGCCGTAGGAAAAGAGCACCGGCACCAGTGCCGCACCCACCGCAAGGATGAGCGATGACGGCGCGGCGGGCTCGGGCAGTGCGGCGGCGGGCGCCGGCAGCAGCCCCAGGATCGAGCCCGCGCCGGCGGCAATGATGACGGCGAGCGCCAGGAGCTTGAGCACGGTGAAGATGTTCTGCGTCACGGCGCCCCAGCGCACGCCCACGTAATTGATGACCGATAGCAGGATGATCGCGCCGCCGGCGACCGGAATTCTCCAGCTTTCGGGCGCGTGCAGCAGCGACAGCAGGTAGTCGGCAAAGGTGACGGCCACGGCCGCGATGGCACCGGTGCCGATGATGAGCAGCAGGGCCCACGCGTAGAGAAAGGCGGGGAGCCCGCCGAAGGCGTCGCGGATGTACACGTAGTGTCCGCCCGCCCTGGGGGCGCGCGCGCCCAGCTCGGCGAACACCAGCGCCCCGATCATGGCGATAGCGCCGCCCACCACCCACACGCCGAGGGTGAGCGGCGCGGTCAGGACCCGCTGGGCTACCACCTGGGGGTTGCGGAAGATGCCCGCGCCGATGATGCCGCCCATCACCAGCATCACGCCGGAGAAGAGGCCGACACGCCGGGCGTAGGAGATCGGTCCCTCAGTCACGCTCGCCCTCCACTTGCATGCGCACCTCCTCGAGTTCCTGGAGAAATTGTCGGGTGAGAGCCACGAGCTCGGCCGTGTCGTTCCGGAGCGCATCCCATTCCGCCGCGGGTGCGGCGAGCTCGATGCGCCGTGCCAGTTCCGACACCTGGAAGGCGCCGAAATTTCCCGTGGTGGAGATGAGACTGTGCGCCGCCGGTGCCAGCGCCGCGGCGTCGCGCGCGGCCACAGCCGCCTCGACGCGCGCAAGCCGGCCTGGCAACTCCTCCAGGACCAGGCGTACCAGCGTGCGCACCAGGGCCGGTCCCCCGATTTCCTGCAGTCGCGCGACCGCGGCCGGATCCATGATCATGCGTGTTCCCATCGGTGAGGCGAGCCGCGATGGCACCGGCGGCTCGCCTCAGCTATCATGCGCGGCGTATGAAACGCCCCGAACCGTCGCGTACGCTGCTGCTTGGCGCCTTCGGGATCGTCTACGTCGTCTGGGGCTCCACCTACCTCGCCATTCGCATCGCCATCGAAACCATCCCGCCCCTGCTCATGGCCGGGACGCGTTTCCTCGTGGCCGGTGCCATCCTCTATGCCTGGGCGCGGGCGCGTGGTGCGCCTCGTCCCGGAGTCCGGGCATGGCGCGATGCCGCCCTGCTTGGGACATTGTTCCTGTTCATCGGGAACGGCGGCCTGGTCTGGGCCGAGACCCGGGTGCCATCCGGCCTTGCCGCCGTACTTGCCGCCACAACCCCGCTGTGGACCGTACTGATCGAGCGATTCCGGGGCGCCGCGGACGCGGTGCGCCCCCTCGTTTACGCCGGACTGGTTCTCGGCCTCGGCGGTGTCATCCTGCTGATGCTGCCTGGTGGCCACGAACAGGCGGTGGACCTGCTGGGCGCCGGCATCATCCTGATTGCGGCGCTGGTCTGGGCCTACGCCATGGTCATCTCTCGCTCACTCACGCTGCCGGATTCCGGGGCGCTTTCAGCGGCGATCCAGATGCTCGCTGGTGGCGCGCTGCTGATCATTGTCGGCAGCCTGGCCGGAGAGTGGTCCGGCTTCGCGCCCCACGCCGCCAGTCTGCGCTCGCTGCTGGGCCTCGGCTATCTCATTGTGTTCGGGTCGCTGGTGGCCTACAGCGCATTCACGTGGCTGCTTCGCGTGGCTCCCGCCGGCCGCGTCTCCACCTATGCGTACGTGAATCCTGTCGTCGCGGTACTGCTGGGCTGGCTGCTGGCGTCCGAGCCCTTTGGTGCGCGGGAACTTGCCGCGTCGGCAGTGATCATCGCCGGCGTAGCGCTGATCATTTCCGGTCGGACGCGGACGTCGGACACCCGTTCGCGTTGACCTTGGCACCGGCCGGCGTGTCGGGACAGACGTCATTGATGTCGATCACGCCGTCGTTGTCGGAGTCGCTGCGGCGCACGCATCCGGTTGCATCCACCTGGGAGCCGGGCGGGGTGCCGGCGCAGGCGTCATCCGCATTGCGCACGCCATCGGCGTCCTCATCGCCCTCGGCCGAGGGCCCTCCGGATCGTCCGGGAAAGAACGAGATCCCCAGCGTTGCGCCGAGATTGCCATAGGTGGGGGCATCCGCCTCGGTGATCATCATCCAGTCCCAGGTTGCACTCGCCCGCAGCATGAACTGGCTTGTAATGCCGAACCGGGCGCCGACTGTCGTGCCCAGTCCCGCATTGGCCGCAGAAAGATCCTTGCCGTAGACCTCGAGCACCGGGCCAGTGCCCGCGAACAGCGAGAACCGGTCGGTGAAGGGCAGATTGAGCAGCGCCCGCAGGTGTATCGGCAGGTGCGAGCCTTCGAGTGCGCCCTGGCTGCTGGTGGAGTAGGAAGCGTCGGCATCCACCGACAGGACGGGCGAGAAGTAGTAGCCTGCGGCGACGCCGATGCCGATCGCGTCATCGAGGCCGAGCTCATCGGAGTAGTGGGTCCCCCGGCCGAACAGCCCCACCTCGATAGCATGTGACTGCTGGCCCGCGAGCGGCAGGGCAGTGACGCTCAGCGCCAGGAGGGCCCGAATGCCATGTGCGAACACGTGATCGCTCCTGCGCATGTCTACGCAAAAGGTAGCCGCGCACAGACCGGAAAAGCGAACCGCCCTCCGGCAGGAGCCGGAGGGCGGTTCAGGTCCAGCGGTGTGCAGCGACCTACTGCAGGCGCACCAGCTCGGTACGGCGGTTCCGGGCCCGACCGGCCTTGGTCGAGTTGGAGGCCACCGGACGATCCCAGGCATAGCCGTGAGCCGTCATGCGGTCCGCGGAGATGCCCTTGCTGATGAGGTAGTCGCGGACCGACTCGGCGCGCTGCAGCGACAGCCGCTCGTTGAGCGCACGCGGGCCGGTGTTGTCGGTGTGACCCGCGACCTCGACCCGGAGATCGGGGTTGTCGGACAGCGTGGCCGCGACTTCATCGAGGATGAAGCGCGAGCTCTGCGTCAGCGTCGCCGTGCCGGTGGCGAAGT
>CBINCZ010000218.1:0-4990 GCA_966249295.1 uncultured Gemmatimonadales bacterium | reverse complement strand
ATCGACATGGCCGGCCTCAAGAAGCGCGGCATCAAGCGGATCAACATCAAGCCGCAGTACGACGAGTTCGTCTTCCCCGACGGCCACAGCGTGATGATCCTCGCCGAGGGCCGGCTCCTCAACCTCGGCTGCGCCACCGGGCATCCGAGCTTCGTGATGAGCGCCAGCTTCACCAACCAGGTGATGGCCCAGATCGAGCTGCACCGGAACGCCGACAAATACGAGCGGAAGGTGTACGTCCTGCCCAAGGCGCTGGATGAGAAGGTCGCCCGGCTCCACCTCGACAAGCTCGGCGTCAAGCTGACCAAGCTCTCGCCCTCACAGGCCGAGTACATCGGCGTGCCGGTGGACGGGCCTTATAAGGCGGAGCATTATCGGTATTAGGGCGTAGGGCATGGGGCATGGGGCTTGGGGAGTCGCGACTCGCGAGTCACGGGTCTCGCACCCTCCCACTCCCTAAGCCCTAAGCCCTAAGCCCTAAGCCGTAAGCCCTATGCCCTATGCCCTAAGCCCTATGCCCTAGAACCCCGCCAGCGCTCGCCACTGCTCCGCTGCTTCCTGGGTCGGGAGCCAGTTCGCGGTTGAACGATCCCCGCTGTAGGCACCCCAGGGCGAGATACTGCCGGTTGAAGGGTTACCCAACCAACCCGACGGCTCAACGCTTTGCTTGACCTGGCCGGACCCTCCGGCAATGCGCCTGTCCAGTACTCCACCCATCCACGTGAGCGTGTTCTGCTGATGCACCGGCGTGAGCGCGTGATGCGGCACGCCGCTCTCCATCGCCAGCGCCCACACGGCACCATTCGCGCGATTGGATGAGAAGGTTGCCGCCACTGCGGCATTGTCCACGAACGCGTCAAGCTCGGCCTGGGCGATGAAGACCGGAATCTGGCGTTGTACTTCGGTCGTCATGGTCGGCGCCACTTCCGGGACCTTGAGGAAGAGCCCCACGACCCGTTCGGAGTAACGCTCCGCGAGCCTCGCCGCTTCCGAGGACCCACCAGAAATTCCATACAGCAGGATGGGAACACCCGTAAGGCTGGGCCTTCCACTCGCCTCCGCGCCTTCGCGCAACGCATCGAATATGAGCTCATCGCTCTCGGCGCTCGCTGGCAGCGCGGTGGGCCCGAAGAATGAAGTACCGAGGATGGCGATCCGATGCTCTGCGGCGAAAGCACGCAGGAACTGGCCCATGTCCTGGAGGGCAAGCTCCACTTCTGGAATCGGGGCGCCGAACGATTCTCCGGTCACGAAGCCCCTGGTGTTTGGCCCGCCGAGGGCCACGAGCACTGCCCGCGGCGCGGCCGGTCCCGCGGGCATGTAGAGCGCGAAGTCTCCCAGCTGGAAGATTTCCCCGCCCGCCGCGTGGGCGTTCATGGAAGTGGTCCGGTCCGGATCGGCCGGCGTGAAGTTGTCACTGCATGCCGAGATGGCGAGTGTGGCGCCGAGGCACCAGAGGCGCATGGTCCTGGACAGTCGCATGGCACACCTTTCCGTCGGAAGTATGTTTCCTGCAAACCCGGAACAATCCACTGGGCTTCGTCCCGGTACCTGACGCGCAGGAACCCCGGCAAACGTGCCACACGGCGCGGAGGGGTACAGCTTGGACCAGAGCAGCGCGGGTGAAATCACCCAGGTCTTGGCCGAGCTCCGGGACGGAAGCCCCGGTGCGATGGACCGGCTCATGCCGCTGGTCTACGATCACCTGCGCCGCATGGCGCGGCGGCAGCTCGGTGCGGAGGCGGCGGGCCACACCCTCACCGCCACGGCGCTGGTGCACGAGGCCTGGCTCCGGCTCGTGGAGCAGACGCAGGCGCAGTGGCAGGACCGGGCTCACTTCTTTGCCGTGGCATCCCAGGCCATGCGCCGCATCCTCATAGACTTTGCCCGGCGTCGGCGGGCCGCTCGTCGCGGCGGCGCGGAAGGCGTTCCGGCCATTCGGGTTTCGCTCGATGCGGCTGAGCTGACCGTGGCCGAGCGCGCCGATGTGCTGATTGCGCTGGATGAGGCACTCGAGCGACTCGGCCAGGTGGATGATCGCCTGGCTCGCGTGGTCGAGTGCCGGTTCTTTGCGGGGTTGACCGAGGTGGAAACCGCCGAGGCGCTGGGCGTGTCGCGCCGGACGGCGGCACGCGAGTGGGCGCTGGCCAGGGGCTGGCTCTACCAGGAGCTTGGTGGTGACGCCGCTTGAACCGCATCGGCCGGCAGCGCTGCGCGCCGTGGCCGAAGCGCTTGAGCTGCCGCCTGCCCACCGTGCCGATGCACTGAACAATCGCCTGACTACCCCAGGCGAACGAGCGGAAGCGGAGCGACTGCTGCATGCCTGCGAGCGCGCCGCCGAAGGTTCACTGCTCGATGCGCCGGCGGCCGAGTTGGCCGCGCCACTGCTGGCGGAACTGGCGGAGACAGAGCGAGCGGAAGCAGGGATGCTGAGTGCCGCGCTGGCTGGGCGCTACACCATCGAGCGCGAGCTCGGGCGAGGTGGCCAGGCCACGGTATACCTGGCCCGCGACGAACGACACCGCCGCCCGGTGGCGCTCAAGGTGTTGCATGCCTCAATGCTTCCCGGCGGTGACCCGACCCGCGCCGTGGCCTGGTTCGGTCGCGAAATCGAGCTCGCCGCCCGCCTGACGCATCCCCATATCGTCCCGGTGTTCGATTCGGGCAGCGCCGACGGTCGCCTCTTCTTCATTGCCCCATTCGTCGAAGGCGAAAACCTCCGGGACTACCTGGCCCGGCACGGCCGCATGTCGCTCGATGCCGCGTTGCGAGTGCTGCGCGATGTCTGCCGGGCGCTGTCCTGCGCGCATCGCCACGGTGTGGTGCACCGCGACATCAAGCCGGCCAACATTCTTCTTACCCGGGATGGCGACGCGCTGGTGAGCGACTTCGGTGTGGCGAAGGGCCTCGCAGCGGCCGTCGAGCCCGGCGCCATTGCTGGCGCCCATGGCACCGCCACGCAAGACAACCTCACTGATGCCGGTTTCATCATCGGGACGCCGGCATATCTCTCACCGGAACAGGCGGCAGGCGGCCGCGACATCGATCACCGGGCAGATCTCTACGGCCTCGGCATCGTGGCCTACGAACTGTTGACGGGCGCCACACCATTTCCGGGGTTGCGCCGGGACGAGCTGCTGGTGGCCCATCTCTCCCGATCGCCCGAGCCGGTCAGGGCGCGCAATCCCGAGATTCCGCCGGCGCTCGCAGCACTGGTGGACCGGTTGATCGCCAAGCGTCCTGACGATCGCCCTCGTGACGCGGCGGAAGTGCTGCACGAGCTCGACGACGCACTCGGCAGTCTCCGACACACTGCCGGGGGAAATCGTGCGCGACGCTCGCCCGACCGCGAGGCGGTCGCGCTCTACGAGAAGGGCCGTTACCTCCTGAGCATGCGCCAGCGCGACTCGCTGCTCGCGGCGCTCCAGTATTTCGAGCGCGCCATCGCCCGGGATGCCTCCTTCCCGCGCGCCTACGTCGGCATGGCCGACTGCTGGTCATTGCTCGGCACCTTTGGTCATGTCGAGACGCGTGAGGCGTTCCTCAAGAGCCGGATGGCCGCCGAGCACGCCATCACGCTGGACAGCGAACTCGCTGAGGCACACGCGACGCTGGCGCACCACCTGTTCCTGCACGAATGGAACTGGCAGGACGCCGGCCCCGCGCTGGAGCGGGCAATTGCGCTCGATCCCGGCTATCCCTTGGCGCGAATGTTCTACGCCTCATACCTGCACAGCATCGGCCGGCCGGAGGAAGCGCTTGCCCAGCTGGCTGTGGCGCAGGCGCTCGACCCGCTGCACCCGGCCGCGGTGCTGACCGGCCGGATCTACGTGGACACTGGCCGCCCGGATGAAGCCATCCGGATCCTGCGGGAACTCATCGACCTCGACCCGCGGCGCGACCTGGCGCATGAGCTGCTCGCCCACGCCTATCTCCAGAAGGGGATGAACACCGAGGCGGTCGAGTCAATGCTGCGCGCGGCCGCACTGAGCGGCGCTCGCGATTCGGCGCAGCTTGCCTATGTCTACGCCATGACGGGCAACCCGGCCGAGGCGCGCAACGTCCTCAGCCGCCTGTTCGACAGCGGTGCGCGGCTGGACCTGCTGGGTTTTCATGTGGCAATGGCGTATGCCGGGCTGGGAGAGGTGGACGAAGTCGTCCGCTGGCTGGAGGCCGCCTATCGGGAACGCGGCGGCTTCATGAACCTGATCGCGGTGACCTACGCCTTCCGGGGTGTGCGCGATGATCCCCGGTTCGGCGACCTGCTGCAGCGGATGGGGCTGAGAGCTATGAGCTGAGAGCTGAGAGCTGAGAGCTGAGAGCTGCGCGAAGGGTACGCTCTCAGCTCTCAGCTCTCAGCTCTCAGCTCTCAGCTCTCAGCTCCCCTCTCCGCCCACCTCCTTCTCCATCGCCTCCCGCTTCGCGTTGATGTCGGCCTCGTGCTCCTGCACGAACTTCACGTTATCCATGTTGGCCTGCATGGCGGTGACCAGCGAGTCCTGGTCGTCGTTGGGCCGCATCTTGAGCACGGAGGCGGCCATGGCTGACTGCATCAGGCTCATGGTGAGCGTCACATATTCCCGCGGTTCCAGCCCCGCGTCATGGATGGCCGAGGTCCATTCCGGGCTGGCCTCGATCCTCTGTGCCATCTCTTCCAGGCTGCCGCTCTGGTCCAGGCTCAGCGCCTCCTGCTGAGCCGGCGTCATGGACTTCATCTTGAGCACCATGTTGCGCTGCGCCTCGAAGAACTTGTTCACCTTGTCCATCGAGAGCTTGTAGTTGGTGACGTCGGCGAGGTCGACCGTGCCATCCGCTTGCGCCGAGGCCGGGCTATCGGCTGGCGGTGCATCCTTGGGACCGCAGGCAGCCGACGCGAGGCAGGCAGCCGCCAGCAGGGTGGTCAAGCGTGTTTTCATGGGAGGGATTCCGGATAGGTTGAGGGCTCTGAGGGCTTGGGGCTGAGAGCTGAGAGCTGAGAGCTGAGAGCTAA
>CBINCZ010000217.1:0-5001 GCA_966249295.1 uncultured Gemmatimonadales bacterium | reverse complement strand
GGCTCTCAGCTCCCAGCCCTCAGCACGGAGAACGCGTGACACCTGACCCCGACTTGCAATCTCACCGCCCACCGTATCTCTGGGCCACGGTGCTGGGCGTGATCATCTTCGCGATCTACGTCGCGACGCTGGCGCCCACCACGGCCTTCTGGGACACCTCGGAATACATCGCGGCCGCCAAGGTGCTCGGCATCCCGCATCCACCCGGGAATCCCCTGTTCACGCTGCTGGCGCACACCTGGGGCCTGCTGCCGCTGGCCGGCGCGTATGCCGTGCGCATCAACCTGTTTGCCGCCTTCACCAGCGCGGCCGCCGCCGGGTTCTGGTTCCTGGTGGCCGAGCGGTGGCTCGAGGGGATCGTGCCGGCACGCTGGGTGCGCTATGGCGCGGCGGCTGCGGGGACGCTGGTGGGCGCACTGAGCTGGACGGTGTGGAACCAGTCAGTGGTCAATGAGAAGGTGTACACGGTCTCCCTGCTCTCCATCGCGGTCGTCGCCTGGCTCACGGTACGCTGGGCCGACCTCGCGCCGGGCCCCCGTCGCGACCGGATCCTCATCTTCATCATGTACCTGCTGGCGCTCACCACCACGAACCACATGATGGGCCTGCTGGCCATCTCGCTGGTCGGCGTGTATGTGGTAATGACCGACTGGCGGAGCCTGCTGTCGCCACGAGTCATCGTCGGCATCGTCGTGGCCGTGCTGGTCGGCGTGTCGCTCAATTACATCTACTTGCCCATGCGGGCCGGGCAGTACCCGCCCATCAACGAGGGCGAGCCGGTCGGCTTCTTCAGCCAGGCCCTCAAGGACGTGCTGAACCGGGTGCAGTATGGCAAGCCGCCGGTGACCCAGCGCCAGGCCGATTTCATCTCCCAGCTTGGCAACTACGTCCAGTACTTCCGCTGGCAGTTCGCCCGCGACTGGCAGCCGCTGCGTGACATGGCCGCGGCACTCTTTGCCCTGACGGGGTTCGCGGGCCTGGTCACGCTGCTCCGCCGGAAACTGGTGACAGGCCTTGCCGCGGCGGCGCTCTTCTTCACGCTCACACTGGCTCTCATTTACTACCTCAACTTCAAGTACGGGTTCTCCTACCACCCGCAGGAGGACCTGTCGCGGGAAGTGCGCGAGCGCGACTACTTCTTCGTCGCCTCGTTCTCGTTCTTCGGCGTGCTCGTGGCGGTCGGACTTGGTGTGTACATGCGGGAAGTGGTGGCGTGGCTCGGCGACCGTGCATCGGGGGCGAGGGGGTGGGCGCTCGCCTCGCCCGTGCTTGCCCTGGGACTGGTCCCGTTGCTCGGCAATTGGACCACCGCGTCGCGCGCCAACGAGACCATGGCGAATGATTTTGCAGTGGACCTGCTGCAGTCGATCGCCCCGTACGGCATCCTGATCACTGCCGGCGACAACGACACCTTCCCGCTCTGGTTTGCCCAGGAAGTGGAAGGTGTCCGGCCGGATGTGACCCTCGCCAATCTCTCGCTCATGAACACGCGCTGGCATCTCAGGCAGCTGCAGCGGCGTGAGACACCGGAGTTCGATCCCGAGGGCGCCATTCCACTCTGGCAGAACATGGAGCAGCCGGGGATCTCGCTCTCCGACACGGGGCGTTCCCCACTCCGGGGCGTGAATGTGCCCCGGCCGACCAACGATGTGCTTTCGCTCACGCCCGAAGAGTTGAGCGACACCGTACACCTGCCTGACGTCACCAAGGCCCCCGAAGGCGTGGTGCGAGTCGGCGGCGTGGACATCCGCTTCGGCGGCGAGTACCTGCTGCTGCAGGACGTGATGGCTGCGATCCTGATCAAGGACAACCTGGGCAAGCGGCCCATTTACTTCGCGTGGAGCGATGGGCCCTATCCCGATCAGACGCTGGGGCTGAGCCCATACCTTCAGACCGAGGGCTTCGTCCGGCGGCTCATGCCCGGACCCGTCCAGCCCTCCGATTCGGTGATTGCGTCGCCGTTCCTCGGCTTCGTAAACGTCAATCGGACCAACGAGCTGATGTGGAATGCCTATCATTGGCAGTCGGCGGCCAAGGAACGGCCTTTCGGCTGGGTGGATCCACCCTCGGGCAGCATCCTTCAGCTCTATGCCATCGTCTATGGCGGCATGGCGCCCATCCTCGAGCAACGCGGCGACTCGGTCGTTGCTGCGCGCGCTGATTCGATCTCGCGGGCGGTGCAGGCCAATTTGATGAAGCATCCTTGAGGGTCGAGGGTCGAGGGTCGAGAGTTGAGAAGTACGCCTGACGTGTCATTACGAGCAGCACGCGCAGCGTGCGACGCAGCAACCTTGCAGCCCGACACCGGAGTCCCCGGCGGAGCTCCGCCTACGCAGCAACGTCGCCTTTCCTTCTCCCTGCTCGCCCTGCTCGCCCTGCTCGCCCTGCCAGTCCGGCCCCTCCTGGCTCAGGACAGCAGCATGGTCCTGGCCACCACGACCAGTGTGTACGACACCGGGCTCCTCGACTCGCTACTGGCCATCTTCGAGCCGGCGTCCGGCATTCATGTGAAGCCAATTGCGGTGGGATCGGGCGCGGCGCTGGACATGGCACGGCGCGGCGAAGCCGACGCGGTGCTGGTGCACGATCCCGCCGCGGAGCAGAAGGCCGTGGTCCGCGGCGACCTCATCGAGCGCCGGCGGATCATGCACAATGACTTTCTCCTGGTCGGTCCGGCGTCCGACCCGGCGGGTGCCCGCAGCAGGCCGCTCGCCGAGGCCATGACGCGCATCGCCCGGAGCGGGCGATTCATTTCACGTGGTGATGGATCCGGCACCGAGTCGCGTGAGCGGACCCTCTGGGCGCTGGCCGGTATCCACCCCGACACGCTTTCGACCCGTGCAGAGACAGGCCAGGGCCAGGCCGCCACACTGTTCGTCGCCAGCGAGCGCGGCGCCTACACGCTCACCGATCGCGGCACCTGGCTCTCGCTTCGATCCCGGGTGCGGCTGGTGCCCATTGTCGAGGGCGACACCGCCCTGCTCAATGTCTACACGGCGTACGTCGTGAATCCAGCGCAGCACGAACACGTCCGGCCCGCTCTGGCGCGAGCCTTCGTGGCCTTCCTGGCTTCGCCGAAGGCACAGGCGTTGATCGGTCAGTTCGGCGTCCAGCGCCTTGGTGGCCAGCTCTTCATCCCTGACGTCCCGCATGAGTGACTTCGGCGACGGGCTACGCACCGCCTGGCAGCTACTCGTGTCGGACGCCGAGATTCGCACGATCATTCTCCGCACACTGGCGATCTCCGCGGCCGCCACGGTCTGTGCAATCATGCTCGGTATTCCCGCTGGCTACGCGCTGGCGCGCGGCCGGTTCCGGGGCCGGAGCCTGTTGCTTGGAGTGGTGAATACAGGCATGGGGATGCCGCCGGTCGTGGTGGGGCTCATTGTCTGGCTGGTGCTGGCGCGCGGCGGCCTGCTGGGACCCCTGAACCTGCTCTACACCCCACAGGCAATGGTCATCGCCCAGTTTCTCATCGCCTTGCCGTTGCTGATCGGTTTCACCGCCGCGAGCGTGCAGGCGTTGCCCGCCCAGCTCCCGGAACTGCTTCAGTCGCTGGGGGCCACTCGGGCACAGCGGCTCTGGTATCTCTGCCGCGAGGCCCGCCTGGGCCTGCTGGCGGCAGTCATGGCGGCCTTCGGCGCCATCATCTCCGAAGTCGGGGCGGCGATGACCGTGGGTGGGAACTTGCGGGGCTCGACCCGGGTACTCACCACTGCAATCGTCACGGTCACCGGGCGCGGCGAACTGGGCCAGGCGCTGGCACTCGGCCTCATCCTCCTGCTCCTTGCCTTCATCGTCAATCTCATTCTGACGATGGTGCAGCAGCACCGCTGATGGAGATCGCCATCCGCGGGCTGGCCTTCGAGCGCGACGGCCGGCGTGTGCTCGACATACCCGCCCTTGACCTGGCCGTCGGGTCGGTCACCGCGCTGCTCGGTGCAAACGGCGCCGGAAAGACCACGCTGCTTCGTATTCTGGCGGGCCTGGAGCAACCGACAAGGGGCGACGTGTATCTGGGCGACGCACGATCAGCGCGCGACCGATCCCTCACCACTGCCATGACGTTCCAGGAGCCCGTTTTCCTGCGCGGCACGGTGCGCCGGAATCTCACGTTGGGGTTGTCACTTCGCGGTGTGCCAGGGAACGACGTTGAAGCGCGACTGCGCAGGGCAGCGGAGGATACCGGCATCGCGGCGCTGCTCGATCGCCCGGCACGCGAGCTCTCGGCGGGTGAATCTCAGCGCGTGAACCTGGCCCGGGCCCTCGCGCTGGACGCGCCTGTGCTGCTGCTGGATGAGCCGCTGGCGGGCGTGGATCGCCGCACTCGGCAGGGACTGCTTCGTGACCTGCCGCGGCTCATTCGTTCGCGTGGGGCAACCACCCTGATCGTCACGCATGATCGAGAGGAAGCCTTTCGACTCGCGGATCGCCTCGCGGTCATGGTCGATGGTCGCGTGGTACGAAGCGGCGCGGCAGATGATGTCTATCGGAATCCAGGCACGGCAGACGTCGCCGAGCTGCTCGGGTATGTGGTGCTGGATCTCGCGGGCGAGCGCGTGGCGGTGCCGCCCGACGGCTTCCGCCTGACGTCTGGGAATGGGGTCGAGCAGACGATGGTCGTGAGCGACGTCGTGACGGTCGCCGGGCATCGGCATGTGGTGGGGACAGTCGGTGCGGTTCCGGTGGAGTTCCGCCTCCGTGGCGACGATCCCGCGCCGCAGCCTGGCACGGAAGCGAGGCTGTGGCTGGAGAAGGTGCTACAGCTTGCAGGCTGAGGGATCACGAAAGCACGAACGGGTCGCGGGTCGCTAGCCGCTGGCTGCTGGCTGGGGCCTTGGGCATGTCATGGCGATCCCTACGCCTCACGAGCCATGACCCACGACCCACGACTCATGACCCATGACTCACGACCCGTGACCCAACTACCTTTCTCCCCCGAACACCCAGGCGTGGTGGCCGAGTGGTTTAAGGCAGCGGTCTTGAAAACCGCCGAACGGG
>CBINCZ010000216.1:0-5006 GCA_966249295.1 uncultured Gemmatimonadales bacterium | reverse complement strand
GCCCACTTCGCGCTGGGTGACGGACGAGGTCAGGTCGCGGTGCAGGAACTCGATGGGATTCTCGATTGTAACGATGTGCTTGTGCTTGTTGGCGTTGATGTGGTGCACCATGGCGGCAATGGTGGAGCTGCGGCCGCTGCCGCCCATGCCTGCTACCAGCACCAGTCCCCGCTCCACATCGGCCACGCGGGTGAGGCCCTCGGGCAGCCCCAGTGACTCGAAGCTGGGCACCGCGAACGGGATCACCCGCATCACGATCATGAACGATGAGCGCTGGCGCAGCACATTCACCCGGAAGCGTCCCACGCCCGGCATGCCCCAGGAGCAGTCGAAGTCGCGCAATCGATCAAGCCGGGCCCGATCCTCGTCGCTGGTGAGCAGCCGCAGGGCGATGGCGCGGGTCTGGTCGGGGGTGAGCCGCTGCTTGGTGAGCGCCACCAGCCGGCCGTTGATGCGGGCCCGGAAGACGTCGCCGGCCTTGATGTGAAGGTCGGAGGCGCCGCGCTGTACTGCCGCCGCGATGATCTTCTCGATGCTGGTGCGCGTAGCGGTCGGCTCGCGGTCGGTCATGTCCGCCTCATGAAGCCCATGTGATCGTACACGATGGCCATCGTCTCGGCCGCCAGCGCGCGCGCCCGCCGGGCACCGGCGCGCAGGATTTCATCGACCCGCTCCGGTGCGGCGTTCAGCTCCGCCGCTCGCTCCCGGATGGGCGCCAGCACGGCGCTCATGTTGTCGGCCAGCACCCGCTTGCAGTCGAGACAGCCCCACTTGGCGCCGCGACAGTTGTCGGCCACGAGCTGGACTGTCTCGGGCGGCGAGAAATAGCGGTGCAGGTGGTAGATGTTGCAGATCTCGGGCGTGCCCGGATCGGTGCGCCGCTTGCGTGCGGGATCGGTCTTGGCCGGGCGCAATTTCTGCCAGATCTCTTCCGGAGTGTCGAGGATGCCGATGGTATTGCCCTTGCTCTTCGACATCTTGGACTCGCCATCGAGACCGATGATGCGCTTGGCCTCGGTCAGCAGCGCCTCGGGCTCGGGCAGGACCGTCTTGCCATCTGCGTACGTGTTGTTCCACCGTCGCGCGACGTCGCGGGCAAGCTCGAGATGCTGGACCTGGTCCTCTCCTACCGGCACCTTGTCGGCGCGGTACAGCAGGATGTCCGCCGCCATCAGGATCGGATAGTTGAGCAGCCCCGCCGGAATGGCCTCCTGCCCCGCCGACTTATCTTTGAACTGCGTCATGCGCTCCAGTTCGCCGACATGCGTCACGGCGTTGAGCAGCCACATCAGCTCGGAGTGCTCAGGTACGTGCGACTGCACGAAGAGCACGACCCGTTCAGGATCGACGCCCGAGGCGAGCACCCCCACCGCCATCTCCCGCGTGCGACGCGCATGTTCGGCAGGATCGTAGAACGCGCCCGTGATGGCATGCAGGTCCACGATGCAGAAGATGCACTCGTAGCGGTCCTGCAGCTCCACCCAGTTCCGCACCGCGCCGAGCCAGTTGCCGATGTGGAGCTCGCCGGTGGGTTGAATTCCAGAAAAGATGCGTGGCATGCCGCGCAAGGTATCCATCCCGGAGAGGTGCCGCAAGATGCTGGCAGACTTGGACTTAGTACGCATCGCTCGGGACGCCGCCATGGCCGCGGCCAGGTACATCCGGGCCACGGGGCGGCCGGGAGACACCTCCGGCTGGAATGAAAAGTCCACGCACGACTTCGTGAGCGATGTGGATCGCGGCGCCGAGGAAGTCATCCGCAAGTGGATCGGCGAGGCGGCGCCGGGTACCCATATCGTGGGCGAGGAGCTGGGTCCCGAGCTTGCGCTCGACGGCACCGCGTGGATCGTGGACCCGATCGACGGCACGACCAACTTCCTGCATGGTTATCCCGCCTACGCCGTGTCCGTCGCGGCAGCTATTGACGGCGAACTCGCGGCTGGCGTCGTGGTTCACGTGCCGGATGGGCGCGTATTTCACGCGATGCGAGGAGCGGGCGCCTTCTGCAATGACGCACCGATCAAGGTGTCGAGCATCTCCGATCCGGGCCGCGCGCTCATCGGCACCGGCTTCCCGTTCAAGGAACTCTCCGGCATGGACCGGTACCTCGAACACTTCCGCAGGATTGCGGCCGCCACCGCGGGCATCCGCCGTCCCGGCTCCGCGGCCCTCGACCTCTGTTCGGTGGCCTGCGGTGAATATGATGCATTCTGGGAACTGAGCCTCTCGGCGTGGGACATCGCCGCCGGCACGCTTATCGTTCGGGAGGCAGGCGGCCGAGTCACGGACGACACCGGCCGCGACATCGGCATCGAGCACGGCCCCGTGGTGGCGGGGAATACGGCGATGCATGAGTGGATGATGAGCGTCGTACGTCGCAACTCATGAGTCGTACGACCTTCGACACACGACTTACGACTCCCCATGGGCTCCCTCCCCCGCACCAAGCTCCCTTTCGACATCGACGTTGTCCTGCCCCGGATTCGGGAGGCGGTGCGCCCGTTCCCCAAGGCGGCGATGTTCGCGCTTGCGGAAGAGGGCTACGACGCGCTATTCGAGCAGGTGGTGGCCTGCATCCTCTCCATTCGTACACGCGACGAAGTGAGCCTGATGGCAGCCGAGCGGCTCTTCCGCAGGGCACGCACTCCCGCAGCCATTGCGGAGCTGACCCCGGCGGCCATCGACGCCGAGATCGCCGACTGCACCTTTCACGAGGCCAAGGCGGCGCAGATCCGGGAGATTGCCCGGCGTGTGATGTCGGAGCATGGCGGTGAGCTGCCGTGCGATGCGGAGGTGCTGCAGTCGTTCCGGGGTGTCGGACCCAAATGCGCCCACCTGGCGCTCGGCATCGCCTGCGGCGAGCAGCGCATCAGCGTGGACATCCATGTACATCGGGTGACCAATCGGTGGGGCTACGTCGCGACCTCTAGTCCCGAGGCGACAATGCGCGCGCTGGCCGCACGGCTTCCGAGGAAATACTGGATTGAGATCAACAGCCTGCTGGTGCCCTTCGGGAAGCACATCTGCACCGGCGTGCGGCCCAAGTGCAGTACGTGTCCGGTGCGGAGGGGGTGCAGGCAGGTGGGGGTAGGGGTGCCGCGATGAGGCTTAGGGGCCCGGCTGGCCGGGCCCGGCAAGCTGGGCCCCTACGCTGTCAACACCCTCGCCCCATCCTTCGTGATCGCCACGGTGTGCTCGAAGTGGGCGGCGAGGCTGCCGTCGGCGGTCACCACGGTCCATTTGTCCGGCAGGGTGCGGGTCTGATAATGGCCGGCGGTGATCATCGGCTCGATGGCGATGGTCATGCCGGCCTTGAGCTGGGGGCCGCGGCCGGGTTGGCCGTGGTTGGGCACCTGCGGATCCTCATGAAACCGCGTGCCGATGCCGTGGCCCACCAGTTCCCGCACGACACCGAAGCCCGCCGCCTCGGCCACCGTCTGCACCGCATGGCCGATGTCGCCCACATGCTTCCCGGCCCTCGCCGCCGAAATGCCGGCGTGCAGCGCCTCTTCCGTAACGCGCATGAGCCGCTCAGCTTCGGCGCTCACCTTCCCCACCGGGATGGTCACCGCCGCATCGGCATGGAGCCCCTCGAGGTGCACGCCACAATCGACGCTGACGATGCTCCCTTCCTGCAGGACGCGCTTCCTGGTCGGGATGCCGTGCACGATCTCGTCGTCCACCGAGACGCAGAGCGTCTTGGGAAAGCCGTACAGTCCCTTGAACGACGGCGTGGCTCCCGCGTGGCTCCGGATGTACTCCTCGGCGGCGGCGTCCAGGTCCTCGGTGGTGAGCCCCGGCCGCATGATCTCGCGCATGAGCACGTGCGTGCCGCCGACGATGGCGCCGGCACGTGCCATGATCTCGATTTCTCGGGGTGACTTCAGCGTAATCACCGCTCTACTGCCTCCCGCACCCGCTCGGCAATTTCGTCCACGGTGCCGACAGCTGGGATGTGAGTGACGCCGCCGCGTGCCTCGTACCACTCAAGCACGGGTGCCGTCTGTTCGCGATACGCCGCCAGGCGCACGGCAACCGCCTTCGGATCGTCGTCCGCTCGGCCCTCGAGCCCACGACGTCGTTCCAGCCGAGCGAGGATTTCCTCGTCGGTGACGTCAAAGAACAGGACCACGTCAATCTGCCGCCCGAGGTCAGCGAGGATGCGCTCGACGCCCTCGGCCTGCGCGATGGTACGCACCACGCCGTCGAGGATCACGCCCCGGGCGGCGGCGGGCTTGGCGAGTTCCTCTCGTACCACGCCCAGGATGATGTCGTCGCTCACCAGCTGGCCAGCTTCCATCACGGCCTTGGCTTTCTGGCCCAGCGGCGTGCCGGCCTTGACCGCATCGCGCAGCAGGTCGCCGGTGGCGAACTTGGGCAGCCCCAGCCGCTCGGCGAGAATTGCACCCTGTGTGCCCTTGCCGGCGCCCGGAGGGCCGAGGAGGAGAATGTCCATGAAAGTCGCAGGTCGTAGGTCGTGAGTCTTATGTCGTGGGTCGGAGGTCGCGCGTTGGCCGGAAAGTCAGCGGCGGGAGGCGATTGCTCACCCCCCGCCCTCCTACGACTTACGACCCATGACCTACGACTACATATATCTCTGCCGGCCCCGGAATTTCACCCGGCCGGTCTTCATGAAGCTGTCATACTTGCGCAGCGTACGATGCTGCTCGATCTGCGCCACGGTATCCAGCAGCACGCCAACCACGATCAGCACCGAGGTACCGCCAAAGTGGGCTTGGATGCCCGTCCAGTTGGAGACCACCAGCGGCACCAGCGACACGAACGCCAGGAACAGTGACCCCGGCAGGGTAATGCGGCCCAGCACGTTGTCGATGTAGTCCGCCGTGGCGGCCCCCGGGCGAACGCCGGGAATGAAGCCACCCTGTTTCTTCAGGTTCTCCGCCAGGTCCACCGAGTTGAACACGATCGAGGTGTAGAAGTAGCTGAAGATCACCGTCATGATCGTGAAGATGATGGCGTATCCCCAGCCCCCGGTCGTCGGATTG
>CBINCZ010000215.1:0-5037 GCA_966249295.1 uncultured Gemmatimonadales bacterium | reverse complement strand
CGCCCTGGGCGGCGAGCACGTCGCTGACATCGGGATTGTAGGTGGCCGCCCACAGGCTGCGTGTCGTGGCCGGGTCGGTGAACTGCACGTTGATGCGCATGACATTGCCGGCACGGAAGACAGTGGCTTCCACCACGCCGTCGAGCTGCTGTTCGCTCGCGATCTGGCGCAGGCTCTTCCCGGCGGCGGCTTCCCTCAGCATCTCGGCTCGCGGCGCAACCCCGACGCCCAGCTGCGCCACCGCATTGGTCAGTGCGTCGTGCATGGCGGTCACGAAAAGCGTGTCCTTGCCCGAGATATCCTCGATCGGCATGACCCCGATCCGCTCGATGTGGGCGCCACCGCCCCGGAAAGCCAGGATGGCAGCAACGCCCGCCGCCAGCAGCACGACGGCGGCTGCCAGCACCACCAACCACCGCCTCGCCGGCTTCGCGTTGGTCGCACGGTGTGGCCGGGTCTCCGTCGGCGTGAGTCCGCCGCTTGGCGTGGTGCGCAGTTCCTCGAGCCGGTTGCGGACCTCGGCGGCACTTTGCCAGCGGTCTTCGGGCTGCTTATTCAGGCACTTCATCACCAGCTCGGCCAGCGCGTCCGGGATGGCGGGGCGCTTCTCCCTCGGGTCCGGCGCCGCCTCCATGACATGGGCGGAGAGCACCGCCTGAGACGACCGGCCGCTGAAGGGCGGCTCGCCGGTGAGCATCTCGTAGGCCAGGCAGCCTACCGCGTAGATGTCCGCGCGATGATCGACACCGGACTCGCCCATTGCCTGCTCGGGCGCCATGTATTGCGGCGTCCCGACGGCAACACCCACCGTGGTGAGCTGGTCGCCGGCCGAGGCAGAGAGTGCCTTCGCGACACCGAAGTCGGCGACGATGGCGTGGCGTCCGGAAAGCAGCACATTGGCGGGCTTGATGTCGCGATGCACCACCCCACGCTCATGGGCATAGGCGAGGGCGTCGGTGACTTCGCCCAGGATGCGCACCGCGTCGGAGATGGGAAGCTGGTGTTCACGCTGGAGCCGATGCGCGAGGGTTTCTCCCTCGACGAACGGCATCACGTAATAGAGGAACCCGGCGGACTCACCCGAGTCGTAGAGCGAGAGGATGTGGGGATGGTTAAAGGAGGCGACCAGCCGGATCTCGCGCGGGAAGCGGTCGGTGCCCATCGCCGCCGCCAGTTCCGGCTTCAACACCTTGAGCGCCACCTGCCGCTCGTGCTTGAGGTCGCGGGCGAGATAGACCGTCGCCATCCCCCCAGCACCAACCTCCCGCTCCAGGGTATAGCGGTCGGACAAGGCTTGAGCCAGGCGCTCCTGCAACGTGCTCATGACGCTCCGGTGAGCAGGCTGGGCTGGTCAATTCGGATGGAGTGGAGGGGATTCTGGATCGTCGAGCGTCGGGCGTCAAGCGCTGGGCGCTAAGCGCCAGGCGCTTGACGCCCCGCCCGCCAGCCATATTTCTAGAGCATCCCATGACAATGCCCCCCGAGCCGCTGCAACGGGCGCTCGGTGACCGCTACCGGATCGAGCAGTTCGCCGCCAATCTGCGGCATCAGACTGACCGCACTCGATGAGGAAGACTCCATGAAGGAAATCGGCCGCCTCGTCCTTGCGTGTGCCGCCTTCGTCGCGGCGTACTTCTTCACCTTCTGGGTGCCCGGATCGCTGCTGCCGTTGGGCAACCAGTACTGGATCGCCATGGTCCTAGCACTGATCGTGGCCTACCTGGCAGCCCGGTTCGTGTGGCGCCGCACCGAGTCGCTCTCCGGCGGGCCCTTCGAGACCGCCGGCGTCGGCGCGGCGGTCGTTGGCGGCATCGGCTTCATTGGTGGATTCTTTGGACCGATGATCCTCGCCCCGGGCGCTAACCAAGGGCCACTCCTTGGCTTGTTCATCACCGGGCCCCTCGGCGTCGTGGTCGGCGCCATCGGCGGCTACATCTACGGCGTTACACGCTCACGCGAATGAACGATTTGCTACGCGCTGAGAGCTAAGAGCTGAGCGCCAAGAGCCGAGAGCAGTAGCTTGCGCAGCTCTTAGCTCTTAGCTCTTAGCTCTCAGCTCTTAGCTCTTAGCTCGCAACGCCGTCTCCTCATCCATCAACTCCCGCAACCTCACAATCACCGGATGCCCCCCGGTGTATTCCCGGCCGTACTCCAGGTTGAAGGCGTAGTCGAAACCGGCGGGATTCTTTCCCTGGTTGTGCTGCAGGATGGTCTCCAGCTTGTCGAGGGCCTTGACCAGCCGAGCCTCGGGCGTCGCAGCGGCTTCGTATTCATCCCAGAGCGTGGTGATTTCGAGCTGGAGTGCGGCCGGCAGCGGCTCCAGCAGTGTCACCAGGTCCCGCCGCTCCTGCTCGGCCTTCCCTGCAGACTCACCTTCCTCCCGCCGCCGCGCCTGCTCCGGCGCCGGAATGTCCCCGCCGATCGCCTCACCCAGGTCATGGACCAGGCACATGCGCAGGATCTTGTCGCCGTCCAACGCGGGGAATTCGTGCCGAAGCAGCATGGCCATGAGGGCAAGCCGCCAGCTGTGCTCCGCCGTGCTTTCCTGCCGGCCGGTGGAGGCGTAGCACGACCGCAGCGTGCTCTTGAGCTGTTCGGCGGCACGGAGAAAGTCGAGAATGCCGGTCAGGTCGGATGCCGTCATGCGCACAATCTAGCGGCCCGGAAGAGGACGTGGCATTTTCGCAGTTCACTGCCGCACACCGCGGCCAGTTTCACCTGTATGCGACTGGACCGAATGCTTCACGATACCGCGCTCATCGTGACGATTGCCGGCGGCATCGGGCTCGCCTTCCTGCTCGGCATGCTAGCCCAACGCCTTCGCCTCCCGCCCCTCGTCGGCTACCTCGTCGCCGGCATCGTGGCGGGACCGTACACGCCCGGCTTCGTGGCCGACACAGCCCTGGCACAGCAGCTCGCCGAGATCGGCGTGATCCTGCTGATGTTCGGCGTGGGCATCCACTTCTCGCTGGACGACCTGCTGGCCGTGCGGCGGATCGCCGTACCAGGTGCCGTGGTGCAGATCGTCCTGGCCACGGTCCTGGGCGGCGCGGTGGCCCATCTCTGGGGCTGGAGCTGGGCCACCGGCATCGTCTTCGGGCTCTGCCTCTCGGTGGCCAGCACGGTGGTGCTGCTGCGCGCCCTCGAGGATCGCGGGCTCCTCGACTCGATTGATGGACGGATCGCGGTCGGCTGGCTGATCGTCGAGGATCTCGTCACCGTGCTGGTCCTGGTCATGCTGCCCGCCCTCGCGGTCTCGCTCGGCGGCCATACCAGCGTGCCGGTGACCGGCGGCGTGTTCGTGACGCTGGTCGTGACCCTGGCCAAGGTCATGGCCTTCGTGGCATTGATGATCATTGTGGGGCGGCGGGTGGTGCCCTGGCTGCTGGAACGCGTCGCCCGCACCGGCTCGCGCGAACTCTTCACCCTCGCGGTGCTCGCCGTGGCCATCGGGGTCGCCGTGGGTGCCGCGGAGCTGTTCGGCGTCTCCTTTGCGCTGGGCGCGTTCGTGGCCGGGATGGTGGTGAACGGGACTGACCTGAGCCATGAGGCCGCTGCCGACTCGCTGCCGCTGCAGGACGCGTTCGCGGTGCTGTTCTTTGTCGCCGTCGGCATGCTGTTCGACCCGGCAATTCTCATTCGTCATCCCCTGCAGGTGCTTGCCGTTGTGCTGATCGTGATGGTCGGCAAGTCGTTCGGCGCGTTCTTCATCGTGGCCGGGTTCCGCTATCCTGTCCACACCGCGCTCACGATCTCGGCCAGCCTGGCGCAGATCGGCGAGTTCTCGTTCATCCTGGCGTCGCTTGCCGTGGCGCTTGGCCTGATGCCGGCGGAAGCGCAGAATCTCATCGTGGCCGGCGCGCTCCTGTCCATCGGCTTCAACGCGGCGGCGTTCGCCGCCATCGCTCCGCTCCGCCGCTGGATCATCGCGCGGCCGCGCCTGCTTCGCGTGCTCGAGCGTGCGGCCGGCAAGCTGGACGTGATCCCGCCCCATGTGCACTCGAGTGCCTTGCATGACCACGCGGTGATCGTCGGCTACGGGCGGGTGGGCAGCGTCATCGGCTCGGCGCTGGCCGAGGCGGGCGTGCCATACCTGGTGCTGGAACAGGACCGGCAGACGGTGACATCGCTCAGGGAGCGCGGGGTCCCCACGTTCTTTGGCGATGCCAGCCGGCCGGGCATGCTGACGCAGGTGAACGTGCGGGAGGCCAGGATACTGGTGGTGACGGCACCAGAACCCTTTACGGCGCGCGCCATCATCCTCGAGGCGCGAAAGGCCAACCCCGCCATCGACATCGTGGTACGCACGCATAGCGACGAGGAGCGGACATACCTTGAGGGGATGCACGTGGGCCAGGCAGTGATGGGCGAGCGCGAGCTTGCCCGCGCCATGGCCGAGTACGCACTCCGAAGCTGCGGCCTCCCGCCGCAGGTGGCCTGATCATGACTACTACACGCATGGAAGCCTTCAGCGACGGCGTCCTCGCCATCATCATCACGATCATGGTGCTGGAGCTGGACGTGCCGCATGGCACCACGTTCCGCGACCTGGCTCCGGTGCTGCCGACCTTCCTGAGCTACGTACTGAGCTTCATCAACGTCGGCATCTACTGGAACAACCATCACCACCTGCTGCACGCGACCCGCCAGGTCACCGGGAGCATCCTCTGGGCCAACCTGCACCTGCTGTTCTGGCTCTCGCTGCTGCCCTTCACGACCGCGTGGATGGGCGAGAATCATTTCGAGGCGGTGCCGACCGCGCTCTATGGCGTTATCCTCCTGATGGCAGCCATCGCCTACTGGATCCTGCTGCGGCGAATCCTGGCCCACGAAGGGCCGGAGTCACTGCTGGCAAGAGCCATGGGACGGGACTTCAAGGGCAACGTCTCGCTCGTGCTCTATCTCGCGGCGATTGGACTGGCCTTCGTCAACCAGTGGATCTCCGACGCCATCTACGTCACGGTGGCGCTCATGTGGCTGGTGCCGGATAGCAGAATAGAGAGAAGGCTTAAGGCATAAGGCTTAAGGCTTAAGGCT